>JADFRO010000326.1 GCA_022561255.1 Planctomycetota bacterium
ATGCCCGCGAGGGCGAAGCCTTGCTGCGTCGAGTATGCCCTGAACTGCGGTGCGCCGAGCGGGCAGGCGAGCTCTTGCGCGGTGAACTCTGGCGAGATTTCCCGGCGGAACTCCTATGCCGTGACGACGAGCGATGCTTTTGTGCAGCAAAGGCGTTCGGCGTCGAGGCTACCGCAGCGAACAACACCGCGAGTCCGATAAGTCCAATCGCCCTTTTTCGACCCGTTCGTGCGTTCATCGGTCACACTCCTTCGGTGCGAGCCCCGCCGCGTGCCGGTCCATAAATAGAAGTGCTTTCGCGGAGGCTACCCGCCTGTTCAACGATACCGTTTGGCGCGTAGCGGGTCAACGAAAACCGCCCGAACACGCATGTTTAGACAATGTGGAGCTATAGAAGTTTGTGTAATTCTGTCAGAGATTGGATGGTCCGCCACGGCTGGACATCGCCAACGTCGTGTATTCGGTCGTTACGGCAGATCCAGGCAGCGCAAATCCCCATGGCGCTCGCTCCTGCGATGTCGCTGTGAAGCGAATCGCCGACGTGGAGCACGCGATCGGCGGAGATGTTTAACTCGTCGAGCGCCCGGCGGAAGATCGCCTCCTCCGGTTTGTAACACCGGACCATCTCGGAGGAAACCACGGCGTCGAACTTCAGATCGTGTCTGCGGATGGCCGTCAGCAGCGGCTCGGTGTCGGCGTTGGACACGCAGCATATCGGAAGGTCGACGTCGCGTAGAAACTCAATCGCGTCGACGTGTGTCGGCGCGGTGCGCCAGTACGTCTCCAACTGCGCTACGAAAGGCGCCGGATCGTCCGTCTTGCCGAAACCCTCCAGCGTTTCGCTCAGGCTTACCAATTCGCACTCGTAGAGCGTTCGGAAGGCGTCGTGATTGCTCTGCTCGATGGCGCGAAAGAACCGCTCTCCCCAGTTGATCGCCAGTGCTTGTGGCGTCGTTTGTAAGTCACAGGCGTTGACGATCGTAGCGCAGGTCTGCTCGACGGCCTGACGATCGCCCGCGGCGATGGTGCCGTAGAAGTCGATCAGCAAAGCGTCAAAGCTTCGCCGCAACGTGCCCGAACCTGTTAGACGTTTGATTTCCCTCGCGTCCGTCACCCTAATCGGAAGTATAAAGGGCACGCCGCCCCCCCGCCACCGCCCCGCGACGAGTTGCATTTCCAACCGGTCCGCCCTACAAGACGGCTTTTATGAGGGAACTTTTTTTCGGGAGCAGATCGCGGTGGCGGTAGCCTACAACAAACGAACACATTCTTGCGGCGAGCTTCGCACCAGTGAGATCGACAAGACGGTCACGCTGGCGGGTTGGGTCAATACGTCGCGGGACCACGGAGGAATGACCTTCGTCGATCTTCGAGACCACGAAGGCCTCACGCAGCTTCGGTTCAACCCGCAGCTCGGAAGCGCGCACGGCGTCGCTCGGACGCTGCACAACGAGGACGTAATCGCCGTGACCGGCCGGGTCGTTAGTCGTGGTGAATTCGTGAACGCGAAGCTGGCCACGGGTGAGATCGAAGTCGAGGTCAACGACATCGAAGTGCTCAGTCGTTGTGACGCCCTACCGTTTCAGGTTCACGACAAAATCGACACAAGCGAAGAACTGCTCCTGCGGTACCGGTACCTGCACCTTCGCCGGCCGGAGGTACAAAAGGTTTTTCGTATGCGCCACACGATCGCTCGTGCGATTCGTGAGTACTTCCACGACAATCGGTTCATCGAGATCGAGACCCCCTTTCTGACGAAGTCCACGCCGGAGGGTGCGCGAGATTATCTCGTTCCGTCGCGCGTTCAGCCGGGCTCGTTCTTCGCCCTGCCGCAGTCTCCGCAACTGTTCAAGCAACTGTTCATGATCGCCGGGTTCGATCGATACGCCCAAATCGTTCGCTGCTTTCGCGATGAGGATCTTCGGGCGGACCGCCAGCCGGAGTTCACCCAACTCGACATGGAGATGGCCTTCGTTGAGCGCGACGACGTGATGACGATGGTCGAGGGATGCGTGCAGCGCATCTTCAAGGATGCTTTGAACATCGACGTCCCCGTGCCCTTTGCGCGCATGACCGAGCAGGAATCGATGGATCGCTTCGGAATCGATCGGCCGGACACACGCTACGGAATGGAGCTGCAAGACGTAAGCGCGTTAATGAAGGACGTTGACTTCCGCGTCTTTCGTAACGCGCTCGATGGCGGCGGTGTCGTAAAATGCCTCGTTGCCCCAGGCGGGGCCGCGCTGACGCGTAAGGTTACGGACGGTCTAACGGAAGAGATCAAGGGTATCGGCGGGACGGGTCTTCCGATCGTGAAGGTCATCGAGGGCGAAAAAGGTATCGAGCTGTCCACCGGCGTGGCCAAGTTTCTGCAGCCCATCGCGGTTAAGCTCTGTGAGCAAGTCGGTGCTTCGGTGGGCGACGCGATCTTCTTTATGCCCGGCACCTTCGCCGACGTCTCCAAGTATCTGCACTACACGCGTACACGCCTGGCGACGATCCTCGATGTGATCCCCAAGAACCGGTGGGATCTGCTTTGGGTCGTGGACTTTCCGCTGGTCGTCTGGGACGAGGACGCGAAGCGTTGGTGCAGTACGCACCACCCGTTCACCGCCCCGATCGACGAAGACGTGGCGATGCTCGATACGGACCCCGGGAAGGTGCGTGACAAGGCGTACGATCTTGTCTTGAACGGGACGGAGATGGCCGGCGGCAGCATCCGAATTCATCAGCGCGAAGTGCAGAGCAAAATCTTCCGTCTGCTGGGCATTAGCGACGAGGAGGCCAAGGAAAAGTTCGAGTTCCTGCTCGACGCGTTGAGGTTCGGCGCTCCGCCACACGGCGGCATTGCGTTTGGTTTGGACCGTTGGGTCATGTTGCTGAGCGGTTCGCAAAGTCTGCGCGACGTGATCGCGTTCCCCAAGACCCAACGCGCAATCTGCCCGCTCACCAACGCACCCGGCACCGTCTCGGACGCACAGCTCGATGAACTTTTTCTGACGGTGAAACCACTCCCCAAGAAATAGGAGTCCGGCGACCGCGTTATGAGTGCCGCATCCGCCAATACTTCCACCAGCGGAGCCACCGCTACGGCGGCAGTCATGCCCGGGCCGGGCGCCCCCGGAGAGAGCGGACGACCGTGCGAGCTGCGCGAAATCCCCCTTCCCAATTTGGAGCCGGATTCCGCCCTGCTGAAAGTAGAGTTTAGCGAGGTCTGCGGCACCGACGTTCATCTACGCGACGGGCGGCTGGCCGGTGTCCCCTACCCGATCATTCCCGGACACGTTTCCGTCGGCGTGCTGGACAAAATCCGCGGCACCATCACCGACGTTTACGGTCAACCGCTGAGCGAAGGCGATCGCGTCACGTTTCTCGACGTGCACAAGACGTGCAATCGGTGCTGGTACTGCCTGGTCGCCAAGGCATCGACGCGATGTCCCCAGCGGAAGGTTTACGGAATCACGTACGGTCTTGACGACGGGCTGACCGGCGGCTGGGCCGATTACGTCTACCTGAAACCGGGGGT
>JADFRO010000327.1 GCA_022561255.1 Planctomycetota bacterium
CTTGAGATTCGGGTCCGGCGGCTCCTCGCGAAAGCCTTCGAACGTGCGCGGGAAGTGACCGTGGTTGATGATCAACGGGTAGCGTGCCTCGGGGTGTTCGTCGAAACCCTCCGGTAGCAGCACGCACGCCCCGAGGTGCATCGGCCGCCCCCAGAATTTTGTCAGCATCTTGCTCTGGATTTTGATGTGCTTGATGTACTTCGTATCTTTGGGCGGCTCGATCGGAGGAATCTCCTGATCGAGGGTGATGCGAATCAGCTCGTCCTTGCTCGGGTCGATGCGTATCTTTCTCGGCGTGCTGTACAGGTTCCCCGGCGCACGGTTCCAGTGCTGACCCTCGCCGCGATCCATGGGGAGTTTGACGACGTGCCCGTCCGCCCGACGGAATGTTTCGTATCGATGCAGCAGTCCCTGAACCCAGTAGTCGCCGGGCGGGATGCGGTCGAGGCTCGCGAGCGGGTAGCCCAACACCGTTCGATCAAAGATCGCATCGGTCTCCGGCTTCAAACCGTCCACGTCCACGCCGAAAATCTGCTGTCCGTTAACCCCGCTGTTGATCTGAAATCGTGGATCTTTGGAATCGTCCGTCGAGAACATCAACAGCATCCTCCCGTCCAGCGGTACCTGCGACCGGCTGCTCGGGAATGAGATGCCGAACCGCAACTTCGCATCGGCCGCCTGCGCAGTCGCGCAGACGCCGTGCGATACGAGAACCGTCGCCAAAAGCGTACTCATGGTCAATCGCATAATCCGTACCTCCGGTGATTTCTCTGTAGTCGTCCTCGGTGCAGGTTACGCTGCCGCTTGTACCGAGGCAATGGCATAAAAAGTCCCCTACGCCCATCGAAACGGGCGGCGGCGATAGATTCCTTGGGAGGTTGACCCAATTTTGGTACACTGGCGGCTAGGCCCGCGGGGGGTGTTCGTCCGCACGATGGACGACGGCCGACGACGTCTCACTCCGTACCGCGCGGGTCGGTCTTGACTGGTTATTGCACACGGGGTTCCAACGGGCGAGGAGTGTGAGTGATGCGCATCGAATGTCGCCGGATCGCTTTTGCGATGGTCGTTCTGACGGTTTGGGCCAGCATCGGGCGAAGTGAGGAACCGACCGCGCGGATCAGCCGCGCCGACGGCGAGGTCATCTCCAAGGAACGGATCGACACCGCCTCGCCCAATCGCGCGGTTTCGCCGGCGGGACAAACGCCCTTGATCCGACCGGTGGCGTCCGAGCCGGACTTAGCTACCGCGCGATGGGATCGTGACACCGTACGAGAAGCCGCTCGCGCGGGACGAAAGCTTACCGTCAAGGCGTTCCCTTTGCCCAACGGACGCTCGGTGGATCTCGAGCTACGGCCGTTCTCGATATCGAGTTCCAATTCGCGCTTCGTCGTTGGTCGCAAAGGACAACCGGATCGTCCTGCCGATTTCGACCCGACGAGCATCTCCTTCTTTCGCGGTGAGGTGGCCGGGCGACCGGGGTCGCACGTGTTCCTCGCTTTGGGCGATTTGTTCTCGACCGGCTACGTCGACCTCGGCGCGGGGGCGGGACGTTTTGAAGTTTCGTCGCTCGGCCGCGACGGGAAACCGTTGACCGACGGAGGTCTTTCGGTGTTCCAGGGCGCGGCGTCGGCCAACCTTCCGCCCGGCGTCGAACTCTGCGGCGTGGACAGTCACCGCCACAAGCTCACCGAGGCCGCCCTCGGGCTGCGCGTCCCGGAAGCGCAGGTCGCGGCGGCGCCTCCGTCAACCGTCGGCCTGAAGCACATGGAACTCGCCGTGGACTCCGACTATGAATACTTCGCGCTCATCGGCGAAGAGACCGCGGCCATCGCCTACTTGCATGTCGTCTACGGCGCCGTCAGCGATTTTTTCATGCGTGACGTGAACGTTCACATCGAGTTGGTGTTCACGCGCGTCTGGACCGACCCCGACGATCTGTTCAACGGTCCCGATCCGTTGACCGAGTTCTGGATGGAGTGGGAGGCGAACATGGGCGCCGTGTCGCGGGACGCTGCTCAGCTCTTCTCCGGTCGGCGTAACTATCAGTTCGGCGGACAAGCCTTCCTCAGCCAGTTGTGCAACTTCGGCTACGGTGCTATCGGCTACGCGGCGGGCTTCCTCCCCGACCCGTCCAAACCCAGCCCGTTCAATTGGGACGCGATGGTGACCGCCCATGAGCTTGGGCATACTTTCGGCGCACCGCACACGCATAACCTCGGTTTGGATACCTGCGACGACGGGAACACAACGCCGCAGCGCGGATCGATCATGAGCTACTGCGGTCAGACGTGGAGCGGAATGAACGCCAACACTGACAACTATTTTCACACGACGATTCGCGGCGAGATTTTCAACCACGTGAGTGTGAGCGCTTGCGTCGTGCCCGATTGCAACATGAACAACATTGACGACGCGATCGACATCGCCGGTGCGAGCTTTGACGTCAACTTCAACGGTATTCCCGACGAGTGTGAGGACTGTAACGAAAACGGAACGCTCGATCCCGCCGACATCGCCGGTGCGAGTTTCGATGTGAACTCCAACGGCATCCCCGACGAGTGTGAGGCCGATTGTGACAATGACGGCGTTCCGGACGATTGGGAAATCGCCCTCGGTGCAGTGGACCTATACGGCAACGGGCTTCCCGACTCGTGCGAGACGGACTGCAACAACAATAACGTCTCCGATTACACCGAGATACAGGCCAACATGCCGCTCGACGTCGATCGCACCGCCACGCTCGATTCCTGCCAGAACTGCGATGGCGATTCCCTGACAGACCACGAGGAGCTCGAAGGATCGCACTACCTCTGGGTCGCAAGTGGTCTGAGTAATTCACCCGTTCGGCAGTTCTTCCCCAGCACCGGTGTGCTGACGACCAGTTCGCCAGTTGACACCGCCGATACGATGGACAGCGGACAGGACGTGCTGGCCACCAGCGACGGACGGGTTCTCGTTAGCAGCGCAAATGGCGACCGGATCTTGGCCTTTGATTCTGATGGCAGTTTCCTAGGGAACCTCGTCAGCTCCGGAGCCGGAGGCTTGGATTATCCTACCGGTATGGTCATGACCGCCGCCGGAAAACTCTACGTCGCCAGTAGGAACACTGATAGCGTACTGATTTTTGACGGGACGACCGGAGTGTCGGAGGGCGTACTCATTTCCTCGGGTTTGGGAGGTCTCGCCGGGCCGTTTGGCATGACCTTTGGCCCCAACGGCAATCTCTTCGTCACCAGTTCCACGAACGAAGTGTTTGAGTACGACGTGATGAACGCGGTGATGGTCGGGAAGTTCGTCGACGCAGCCGACAACGGCACACTCAGTCAGCCCCGAGGACTGACCTTCAAGGCGGACGGTAATCTTCTGGTCGCCAGCTACGGTTCGGACGAAGTACTCGAATTCGATGGGATGACCGGGACCCCGATGGGCAAGTGGGCCAAGGTAGGCACCGAGACGAGAATCACGCAAGACAGTCCCTGGGGAATTCGCGTTGGGCCCGACGGGCATGTGTTCGTAAC
>JADFRO010000328.1 GCA_022561255.1 Planctomycetota bacterium
GGCGCTCCGGGGATCTTCCGCTCGACGACCTTTTGGATTTTCCCCAGCTCACGCATCAGGTGATCCTGCGTATGAAGTCGCCCGGCGGTGTCGATCAAGAGAATGTCCGCCCTTCGTGCGACCGCCGCCTCGCACGCGTCGTAGGCGACCGCCCCGGGATCGGCTCCCTGCCCATGCTTAACGATCTCCACACCCACGCGCTCCGCCCAAACCGTTAACTGCTCGACCGCCGCGGCTCGGAACGTATCGCACGCGCCGAGAATCACCCGCTTACCCGCTTGCGTAAAATAGTTGCTTAATTTGGCGACGCTCGTCGTCTTCCCGGATCCGTTGATGCCCGTAACCAGCACGACGGTCGGCCCGGATTCTGCCATCACAAGGTTGCAATCCGACTCGGGCCAAAGCTCGACGATGTGACGGCGGAGGTAGTCTCGAACCTCCTGCTCTTCTACGATCTCGCCCGAGCGCCAACCGCCGCGCACGACATCGATCAGTCTCGACGTCGCTGCCGGACCAAAGTCGCACGCGAGCATCGTGTCTTCGAGTCGGCTCAAAGTTTCCTCGTCGATGCCCCGACCGACCCGCATCACGGATCGAAAACCCGTCGCGATCTTCTCGCGCGTTCGGGTCATTCTTTCTTTGAATCGCTCAAGCAGTCCCATACTTCTTACGCTTCCCCCGTGCTGTTCTTGGTGATCTCGATGTTCTTGGTCATCTTGATGTTCTTGGCAATCACGTCGAGAACGCCGTTGATAAACCGGGGCGTGTCCTTCCCGCCATACGCTCGTCCGATTTCGATGGCCTCGTTCAGCGCGGATCGCAGTGGCACGTCGTCACCGATCAGCTCCACGACGGCAACGCGCATGATGTTTCGTTCGACGGGCGAAATGCGCTCGAGGCTCCATTTCGTCGCGGCCTCTGAGATTCTCGCGTCGATCTCGTCACGACTCGCCCAGTACCGATCGACGAGCTGCTTGGCGTAGGCGATCCCGGCGACACATTCCGTTGAACCGTCGCCCTCGGCGCTAGCGTCCGCTGAGGAGCGGAGAAGCTCAACCAAGGCGCCGGGCGAGTCGTCCTTCTGGACGTCCCACTGACACAACGCTTGCATAGCGAGAGTTCGAGCGTGGCGACGATTCGAGAACATGGGTGGCGTCATTGCGCGGACGAAAGCTGCCGAACCACGTTGACCAACTCGATGGCACTCAACGCGGCGTCAGCCCCTTTGTTGCCGCACTTCGCCCCGGCCCGTTCGACGGCTTGTTCGAGCGTATCCGCCGTAATAACGCCGAACGTCGTGGGCACGCCGGTGGAAACGCCGACCTGGGCGATTCCCCGAGCGGCCTCGCCCGCAACGTATTCAAAGTGCGACGTCTGCCCGCGGATCACACAGCCCAGGCAGATGATCGCGTCGTAGCGGCCTGATTCCGCAACCTTGCGAGCAGCGAACGGAAGTTCAAACGCACCGGGAACGCGCACGCAGGTGATGTTTCCCTCGTCGCAGCCGTGGCGAACCAGAGCCTCGACCGCCCCCGACTCCAGCTTCGAGGTGATGAACTCGTTGAACCGGCTGACAACAAGAGCGAACTTTTGCCCGTCGACCGTTAAATCTCCGTTGATTTCATGGTACACAGAACCAACCGTCCTTTCGTCAATCGCTGGTGTCACACCCGGTGGTGTAACACCTTGACGCAACCTGCAACGAGCCTCCCAACGCCCTATTTACCCGTGATCGCTTCTTTGCCCGCGATCACGGTTTTCATCATCATCGCCTCGCGCGTAAGCGTCAACTCACACCCTCGATCGCCATGAAGCCGCACTTTCCCGGCGGAGTCAGGCCACGCTGGACGCGGGTTGAAATGTCAGCGTGTTTCCGCCAGAATGTGCTTGTGGCGCGTGCGGGGACGCTGTGCCACCGGGCTTTGGTTGACCTAGGCGCCGTCGGAATCCGCGAGAAACGGCTCCTAGCGGAGAACGAGCCCCCAGCCTGAAAGGGGTCGCCATGTCGAACCCACCTACGAGAAGCGCTCGCTCGTCGGCGTCTACGGAGCGTCTTCCACTCGCCGTGCCGGTGGTATGCGCGTTTTGCGCCCTTTTCGGAGTGGCCCGGGCACCGGCCACCCCTCCTTCGCCCGCTCCCATCGAGGCCGATCGACTCCGCGCTCTCTCGCCCACGACAAACAAGCTTCTGAATCTCCGTGCAAGCGAAGTTGTCACGTTGACGATCGAGCGCGCGGCGGACGGTACGCTAACGACCTCCGCCCGGATCGGCGGAAAACTTCAGACCATGCGACTGCGACCACACTCGGTCCGCTCGCCGAAGTTTGAACTCACCGTGCAGCGCGGCGACGGATCGTACGAGAACGTCGAGCCGGGGGCGATCCGCACCTATCGAGGAACACTGGACGGCAACGAAGACAGCGTGGTGGCGGCGTCCGTTCTTGAGGATGGTCTTCACGCCATGATTATTGATCAGCGGGGCGAGAGGCACTGGCTCGAACCACTCTTCGGCCGCGTCGCCGGCGCGGCGAAGGATCACTACGTCGTCTACCGCGACGATGACGTTATTGCGTCCAATTCGACCTGCGGCGTCACGGCTTCCATGCAGGGCGAGGACGTGCTCCAGCCCGCACTTGGTCGCCCACTCTCGAGTCTCAACGTAAGGGAACCCGGGGCGCTTTTCGAGTCAACCGGCGGCGTCCTTTTTGCCGAGCTCGCTATCGACATGGACTTCGAGTTTTTCGAGATCTTCGGCGATGTGCTTGATACGCAAACATTCGTCGAATCCATGATCAACACGATCAACGTGCAGTACGAACGCGACGTGGGCGTCACCCACTCGATCGTCAAAACAATCATCCGGACAACAGCGGACGATCCGTATACCTCGACCGACGCGAGCCGGACACTCGATCAGTTTCGTGACGAATGGGACAGGTTCCATCGTTCGGTACAGCGTGACGTAGCCCACATGTTCGTCGGACGCAACTTGCGTTTCGGAACGCTCAACGTCAACGGCATCGCCTTCATCACCGGCATTTGCGACGGCTTGCAGGGCTATAGCATCGCCAAAACGTTCGCATGCAATTCGTTCGCCTGCAAGACCGACCTGAGCGCTCACGAACTCGGCCACAACTGGGGAGGGTTCCACTGCTCGTGTCCCGGTTGGACGATGAACTTCGCCGCCGTCGGCGCTAACCAATTCCATCCCGACCTGACGATCCCCGGGATCGTCTTCTACCGCGATACACGAACCTGCCTCGACGATACGGATGAATTCATTGGCTTTTTTGTAACGCCGCCGCAGCCGACAATCACCGAAGGTGTTGGCATTCAGTTCATCGGCCAAGCCGACTACCGCTTCGTCGATGTCGACGTCAGCGCCGACGCAACGTGGACCGTTGAACCGCCCTCGATCGGGACGATGGATAAGGGATTCTTCGTCCCGGATGACGTGGACGGCCCCGCGGACGGCATGGTCTTCGCCTCCGCGATGATCGAGGGAATCGAGCATTTC
>JADFRO010000329.1 GCA_022561255.1 Planctomycetota bacterium
CTACTGGATCGCGGCGCCGGCGGACGTTGTTGAACAATTCCGACTGGAACCGAGCACGCGCGCGCCGGAGAGCATCGCTCCCTACGTGTTTGATTTCTCCCTCAGCACTTAACACTTGAGTCGAGCAGGCGCCGGGGCGAGCCGGAGCGCTCGAGCATCTCCCGTTCTCGTATGCCGGATCCACCGGCCTCCGCCCAAACTCGAACGCCGAGAATTCGCCCCCGCTCCCGGCTGGAAAGCCCATTTTCAGCCCCTGGACCGACACCTGTCCTTGGTAATAATGGCAGAGGTCGCAGCCCGAACCTGCAGGGCGAAACGCATTTTCTCGGCGAACACTAAGGTGCGTAAGATGTTTATTTGCAATAGGTTACGGTCTATCCGCACGCAAAGGGAACGGCGTAAGGCGTTTTCCCTCGCCGAGTTGGTGATCTCCATTGGCATCCTTGTGCTGATGATGTCGCTCGCGGGCCAGGTCTTCAACGTGACCATTCGATCAACAGGTCAGGCGATCGCCCTGACGGAGATCAACCAAAGCCTTCGGGCATTCGAGGAGTCGCTTCGTGAGGATCTCCGCCAGGTCCAGCGTGGCCGATCGGTCATGGTGATTCAGGGCAACCCGGTCAACGCCTACTGGACGCAGGGCGACAAAGAGGCCGACGCCGATGGCGACCCTCTCACCGCGTACAACCATACCAGCGACCCGCATCGCGAGGACATAAACGGAGACCTCGTATCCCCGCGTGCGGACATGCTGATGTTCTACACGGCGCGACGCGGCACCAGTTACGTTGACCCACGCGTTACCTCCAACTTGCAGCAGGTCGTCTACGGTCACGCCGAGTTGGGCGAGTATGTCCCCGGAGGCGGAGTAACCGGACCCTATCAGTTCGTGCCGTTGACCGATCCGTTCTTTCCGACAGAGAAGTTTCGCGGCCTCGACTATCCCTCGCCGACCGAGGTCATGGACATTCCCGCTTCGCGATGGCATCTCGCACGACGAGCGGTGCTCTATCTGCCCACCAAAGCGCCTACGCCGCCGACCATGGCTCCCGGCGACGAGTTAGACTTCCCGCCGGATCCGCGTGGTGCCGCTGCCCAGAATCTTCTGCGCGACACGGACGTCGCCAGACTTTTTCGTGGTGTGGTGGACGTCATCGGCCTCACGTCGTACGAAGCTTTGGTTCTACGTCCGTTCGTCCCAACAACCGGTACAGCCGGGCCGTGGTTTCTGCCCCCCATCCTCGCTGCGCCGTCGGGCGAGATCGAGCTCGCCAACCCTACGTTCGGACGTAGCCAACTGGATGTTACGCCGCCCGCGCTTCTGGCTGACCGACTCGGTCACTACGCCTTGCCCAACTGTGCATCGTTCAAGGTGGAATGGTCGCTCGATCCGCGAAGTGCGTTCGTCGCGGGCCGACTCGACGGCATCCGCGAAGTTCTGTGGATTGATCCCGGCGATAACGGCGTACCGGGAGTCGCGGGTTCGCAGCCCGACCCGTTACGCTCGATTGCGGACGCGATTGAGCGTCTGACCGCGGAGGGACAGACGGCGCCCTCCACGACGAGACCCTCGTTTGATCGGAAAATAGCGAATCTAAGAAGTATGCTGTACGACCGATCGTTTGACGGTTCGTACGATGACGATGATACCGATCGCTGTTCCGAACTCGAGGGTTACCGATGTAAGTACTCGCTCGGCGATCGGTTTCGCGACCCGAATCATTCGGACTCGAACCCCGGAAGCGTTTGGCCCACGCTTTCACCGGACGGCGTGCGCGCGAATCTGGTTGCGTTTACTGCCACCCGCCCCGGTCCGCTCGGAAGCGAGCCCGTGCCCGACGCCATCTTCCCGGCTGCGCTGCGCATTACGGTGGACGTCTACGACGACTTGGGTCGCCTCGAGCGACCGATCAGACACGTCATGATCATCCCGGTTGGGGAATAAACTGCCACGATGAAAGACCGTCTTGTGATGACGATTCTCAGCGACCACACCCGAGCACAGGCACCGCTCGGCTACGCAGCGGCCTGCGCACTTGTCGGTCGATCGCGTCGTCGCGGGTCGGTGTTGGTCCTGGTGATGACCCTTCTGAGTATTTTGTTCGTCATCGGCGTGGCTTTCCTCGCCTCGATGAACTTCGAGGCTGAGATGATCGCCGCCCAGGTCGAGCGCGGCAAGAAGACGACCGTCGTCGGCGCCGTCGCCGACGGTTTGTCCTCGAAGCTGCGCGACGGATTTCTGGGCGCACCCGGTGTGCCTTTCAGTCATTCGACCGATGTATTGGCCTCCGCACCGTTCGCGGAGATGCCCGGCGTCCACAACACGTTCGGTCCGATGGAACCCAGCGTGGATCCGACCGGCGTGGTATACTTCGAGTCGTACACGGACTTCGCCGGTCTCAACACCAGCGGGTTCGCGAAGGACTTTCGTCCGGGCACGACATCGCGGCTCATCGACCCGTCACGCCCGAGCGGTGAAACTCATACCGATCTACGGTTCGATATCGTTCCAGGTGAAGCCTTCGCGCGCGTCGACGCCGACGGCGACGGCATCGCCGATTCCCTTCAGATCAACGCTCGCGTGGTTGACTCGAACACCGGCGAACGCCTGTTGGGTTACTCCGACGCGCTGATCGACGCGCTCTCCGCTCAGGTCAACAAGCCCGACAACCCCGAAGGCGACGTCTTCGTCGGCGTACGCGTCATCGCCCACGGCGGCATGGTGAACCTCAACGCGTCGCACCCAAACCTCATCAAGACCGTTGTGAACATCAGCGACAGTTGTTTTGGCGACCCCGGCAGGACCGAAGCGTGCGGCTTCTTCCATCACCGGCCGACCCATGACGGAGGAGCCACGTATTCGCCTCAGACGGAGGAACCGCTGCTGCGCCGTCGCGCCCTGCTGCCCCCGCGCTACGCTCCGCCGTCGATTCTGCAGGGTGATCCGTTTTTGGATCCAGACGTATGGCTGAACCAGGGCGCGGACATGGCCTTTCAGCTCATGCCGCCCAGCGGAAACTTCGTCGAAACGCTCTACCCCGGTGACGCGCTGGCGCATCAGTTCGAGCCCTTTCCAGACCAAGCCTGCGACCGTTCGATGGGTAAGTATTGTTACGCGGGCGAGGTCGATCTGTGGACCATGCGGATGGAGCCGTTCACGTCTTTCAGCAATGATCCGACCGGACGTCAGTACGACCGCAAGCACTTGGTCACAACGATCAGTCACGACGATTTACTGAGTCGTGGCGGCCGCGTATCGGTTCCGGGTGCGTCGACCGCAGGCGAGGACATTCTCTCGAAGATGCGAGAGGCCAATCGAGCGATGCACCCCGCCATGACCGATTGGGACGGTAGACTGCCGCTCGCGTTTGAGTACGCCAACTATCCGCACGACATTCGCAACGAAGTCCTTCCCGGCGCAACGTCTTGCGACCGGGCGACGGACGTGGGATGTCGTTTCGATCGTCGCAAGGGCAGGTTGCAGTTGAGTCTTGCGTGGTTGGATCAG
>JADFRO010000330.1 GCA_022561255.1 Planctomycetota bacterium
GGCATGCTCGCCGGCTGCGAAATCGCACAGCCCGTCCTCGCCGCTTATGACGGATCGATCGAAATCGCATGGTCGTCAGCCGGACAGGATGGTGCAAAGATTGATGCCCCACCAACTCAAATCGCGACCGTCACCGGCCCGGTCGGCGCGGTGCTCGCCGCTGAGCGCGTGCTGCTCAACTTCCTCCAGCGTCTAAGTGGCGTAGCCACCAAGACGCGGGCGTTCGTCGACGCGGTCGCGGACACCGACGCCAAGGTTTTCGACACGCGCAAGACTACGCCGGGCTGGCGACTGTTGGAAAAATACGCCGTGCGCTGCGGTGGGGGCAGCAACCATCGGCATGGCCTGTTCGACGCCGTCTTAATCAAGGACAACCATCTCCACGGCGTCGCGACGGACCGACTGGCCGCCACGGTCTTTGAGATGCTCAATCGTCTGGAAGCCCGGAAAGTCAAACCGTCCTTCGTGCAAATCGAGGCGTGCTCGATGGATCAAGTCGAGCAACTGCTCAAGATCGTCGGCATCGACGTAATCCTGCTCGACAACTTTTCGCTCGACCAGTTGAGAGAGGCCGTCGCGTGGCGGAACGAGCTCGGACTTGGTGGCAAGATCGAGCTCGAAGCGTCGGGCGGGATCGACCTCGACACGGTTCGCGCCGTAGCTCAGACGGGAGTCGATCGCGTTTCCGTCGGAGCACTTACGCACTCCGCCGTAGCGCTCGATATTTCCCTGGACCGAATCTAATGCTCACAAGCGGCGCGTTCGGCTATCTCGGTGACTACCTGTTGTGCGTGTTGGTCTACGCATCGTTGATCGTCCACGCTTGGTGCTTCTTTCGCTTCTTTCCGCGAAAACGCCGGCCCAAGCTCGGTCTGATCCTGGGTAACACACTCATCCTGGCCTGCCTTTTGGGCTCCGTCGCGCTCGCCGCCGAAAGCTACATTCGTTTCACACTTGTCGAGACCGACTCGTTCGGCATGTCGCTGCCGGCACGGCGCTGGTTCGCCCTGAACACAAGCCTAAACTCGCTGGGCTGCCGTGATAAGGAATGGTCACGGGAGAAACCCGAAGGTGTAAGGCGCATCGCGTTTGTGGGGGATTCATTCGCGTATGGCTGGGGCATAGAACGCGTCGCCGACCGCTTTCCGGACAGAGTCGCCACGCGCTTGGAGCAGGCCGTCCCCGGCAGCACTGAGATTCTCAACGTCGCCAAACCCGGCTGGGGCACGGGCGATCAGATTCAACCAATCGCTGACATCATCGACGTCTACGCCGTGGACGAGATCGTCCTATGTTACGTAGCCAACGACATCGAAAAACTTCTGCCGACCGAGGATGGCTTTGACCCCAAGCGCCCTCCGCTACCGGTTCTATTCAATCCCGACAGTTCCTGCCTGCTGAACCATTTGTACCAACGCATCGTCGTGCCGCGCGTCGCGACTGTGCGAAACTATCACGACTGGCTGGCGGATGGGTATGCCGATAAGGGCACGTGGCGTAATCAGCAGACGCTCCTCGGTGAGATCATCAGACTCTGTCGAAACAAGCAGGTCACGTTGCGCGTAGTACTGCTTCCGTTCATCCGAACCTCCGGTGAGAAGTTCGTAACGACTCAGCTCCATACCACGCTGCGCCGGTTCTTTGAGACAAATGGGGTTCCCGTCGTCGATTTAGCCCCAACGATCTCCGACGTGCCGGCGAAGAAACTCGTCGTCAATGGCTACGACGCCCATCCCAATGAGCAAGCCCATGAACTGTTCGCCGACGCCATCTGGAGAGCGTTTTACGCCCCAACGCAGCCCTGAAACGCGCAGCCCGGATTGAAAATGCTCGCTCTTTTCAAGCTGGCGCTATGGGCCGTCGAACCCGTTCATGAAATCGGCGTAGTCGAGAAGATCGACACGCCCATCGCGGTTCAGATCGCGCGGATCGAATATCCCGCCTTCCAGTTCGAACGCTCCGATATCGCAGCCGGCGCCCTGAGGACGACTTACGCCGCGCTGGTCACGCGCATCTACCTCGGCGGAGCATACTTCGTCGTCACCCGCGTCGACGGCTGGACTGCAGGGGAATAGCGCATGCGTCGCGCTCGGACCTCCGTTGTCCTGCAACGGACCGAGCAGGGCGGGGCCGGTCCGATCACTCCCAACGCCGTCACCAAGGCAGGTGCCGTCGCTATCCAGGTTGTGGCCGAGCGACGTCAGGACACCGAAGTCTCGCGAGCAGTCGTCGCCCAAACGTTGGTCGGCAACGATCGTGTTGACGAGTGTAAGCAACGATTTCGAACGAATCGCGTACAGGATGCCGGCCCCCTGCTCAGCGCTGTTGTCGGTGATCGTCGAATTGACCAACGATGCGCTCGCTCCAGAGGGGAGGTCGAAGTACACACCGCCGCCGCGAGGCGCATCGTTGCCGCTCACGGTACTGTTGACCATTTCAAAACTCCCGTCCGCTACGTAGATCCCTCCGCCAAGATCCGGGCTACTGATGGCGGTTATCGTGCAGTTGACGAGTCTTAGTGTAGCGAAGGACATGATGGCGCCGCCGGCTCGGAGCGTGCCCTCACCGACCTCGGCCAGCCCATTGGTCAACGTTAGTTCGTTCAGCGTAAGGCTTGCCGTCGCAGCCAAGAAGAAAAGACGAAACCCCGGCGTTCCTTTCGCGCGACTTCGTTCGATCGTTGCACCGTGTCCATTGATCGTCACGGTTCCCGTCGTGAGAAAGGGCAGTCCCGTGTTGCCGAACCCAACGGTGTTGTCGACTTCGAAAAGGGTATACGTCGCGCCAGGTGTAAGCTCGATAACATCCGCGCCGCTTCCAGCGGGACATCCTCCTGCAGGACGGTCGAATTTGGCTGCAGTCATTGCGTTGCGCAATGTGCAGTCGGGTCCGCCGGTGGCACCCGAGGTCGACGTGACGGTGATGACGGCCGCACGCGCCGGGTGGTTCGGAGACACCGCCAGCGATAGAGCAACCATTGCTACGACAGGAAAGGATGCAAAGGCACGCATCTTCGATCCCCCTCAAACCTCGTCCCGCCGTTATCGATCAGACCTGTTCCACCGGTTTCCCATCCAAACGCGGGAGTGTCCGCAATACTACTGGAATGGGGGCCGAAATGCAAGCTAAATCCAGTGTTACTGTGATGCTGCTTCCGCAAGGAGCTTGCGCGCGAACCTTATGGGAACGCCGAAGTTGGATCCGTCAAAATCACGCGTAATGGCGAAGTTCACGCCGATGACCGTTCCATCAGCGCCGAAAACCGGGCCGCCTGAACCGCCGGAGGTCGTTTCCGCATCGTAGACCAATCGGCGGGGCCGCACCTCATTCAACGCGCCTTGCGTGATCACCGGCGCGATCGCATCTCTGGCCGCAAGCGCTCGGATCAGGCTCATCGCGTCGCTCGCTGAAGAAAGAACCTCCTCGACCAGATCAGGTTCAGCACGCGCGAGCAGTGCGTTCAGCCCGGTCGGATATCCCAACAGAATCACGCGACCTCCGCGTGC
>JADFRO010000331.1 GCA_022561255.1 Planctomycetota bacterium
CGGGATCGTCGGAATGGGCTATGTCGGCTTGCCACTGATGCGGACGTTTTGCGCCGCTGGCATGCGATGTCTTGGGTTCGACATTGACCCGGTAAAGATCGATAAACTCAACGCCGGCAAGAGCTACATCAAGCACATTCCGTCCTCGCTGATTAAGAAAGTCATCTCCCAAGGACGTTTCCGCGCTAGCGGCGATCCGGAATCACTTCGCGCGTGCGACGCCATCTTGATCTGCGTGCCGACTCCGCTCACGAAGATGCGCGATCCCGACATGAGCTTCGTCGAGAGCACGGCGCACTTGATCGCCGATCATCTGCGACGTGGTCAGCTTATTGTCTTGGAGAGCACGACCTATCCCGGTACGACGCGCGAGCTGGTCAAGCCGATTCTCGAATCCAGCGGGTTGCGCGCGGGGACGGATTTCTTCTTAGCCTATTCTCCCGAGCGTGAGGATCCAGGCCGAACGGATTATTCGACCGAAACGATTCCCAAGGTCGTCGGTGGTCACGATCCGAAAAGCATGAAGATCGCCGCGTTGCTGTACGGTGCGGCCGTTCGGCGCGTGGTCTCGGTATCGTCGTGCGAGGTCGCCGAGGCCTCGAAGATTCTCGAAAACGTCTATCGCAGCGTGAACATTGCGCTGATCAACGAGTTGAAAATTCTACTCGACAAGATGGACATCGACGTTTGGGAGGTCGTTCGAGCGGCGTCGACGAAACCGTTCGGGTTCCAGGCGTTTTACCCCGGACCGGGGTTGGGGGGGCACTGCATTCCGATCGATCCGTTCTACCTGACGTGGAAGGCTCGCCAGTTCGACATGAACACGCGCTTCATAGAGCTGGCCGGTGAGATTAACACGTCCATGCCGCAGTACGTGATCGACCGCCTGAACGCCGCGCTTAACGAAAAACGTAAAGCGATCAAGGGCTCAAAGATTCTCGTGTTGGGGCTCGCATACAAAAAAGACGTCGACGACGTTCGTGAGTCTCCGTCGATCGAGTTGATCGAGTTGCTGAAAGCTCGCGGCGCGAAGGTGGATTACAACGATCCGCACGTTTCGAAAACGCCCAAGCAGCGCGAGCACGATCTTAAGATGGTGAGTAAGAAGCTAACGGCTGCGATGCTTAAATCTTACGACTGCGTGTTGATCGCCACCGATCACTCAACGTACGACTACGATTGGATCGTTCGCCACGCCCGGCTCATCGTGGACACGCGCAACGCGACCGCAAACGTCAAGTCCGGTCGCAAGAAGATTGTGAAGGCGTAACGGCGGTCGACCGGCGTATCTAGGCCTGTGAAATTTCGGACACGAGCTTACCCGTCCGCTCAGCGATCTGCGCGCAAGTCCCTCTGCTGAGAGGTACTTACGGCCACTCGCGCCCTAGTCCTTGCGTGATCATGTGCAACACATAGGCACGTTAACTTGGCGAAAGGCGAAGAAAAATCCCTTTTATTGCTTGAACTCGAAGAATCGGTGTGCGTAGCATCGGCGGAGGTACGCTGTCAATGCACAAACACGGACATCCCCCATCCAATCGGTTTCTCCTAGCCATTGTGGCAGTCATCGTCATCGCCGCCGAAACAAGCGGGCAGGACGCCGCGCGCCCTGCTTCAGGCAACTCACCCGGACGACTCGCAGCGATCACTGCCGAAGGAAGCACGCCGCCGAACGCGCTGTTTGAGCTGGCTGCCGTGGCCATAGATGGCGAGGCCATTCCGCCGTCGACGTGCATTTGCGCGCCGCCTGGCTCCGTGGTCGACGCGGAAATCCTCATTTCGGGGTGGGGTGAAACGGTGGATATTGTGAATTTCTACGAGGCGTGGATCGACGCAGAGGCAAGCTCGTGGAGTGGTCAGCGAGGCCGAGTGCTCCCCGTGGGATGGGACGCGCCGGCCGCGCCAGCCTCGTGCGACTCCGACGCCGATTGTGTGCCTGACCTCTTCTGCGAGTTTCGCAACTGCGTTGGACCGGAGCATGACGTTCGCAGTGGCGCCTTCATCGACAGAGAGCGCACGGACTTCCTCTTCTTCGGTCGCGAGATAAACGCCTTGGCTCCATGGCGCGATGGCTCGCTCGACTATCTATACGCTGGCTGGACAACTGAGGGTGATGGCCCGCTGGACCTTGGTCTGCGTTACTACGCTGGCACATTGTTGCTCGTGGTGTCCGACGATGCCCGAGGGCGTTTCACCTATCGGTTTGCCCCCGGTACGTTTGACCCCGGCCGCGTGGCGTTGGCGAAACTTGGTCTATGGGATATTTTCGTTCCTCTGGAAGTCCACCACTTACAAATCGAGACCGACGAGTGCGACTGCAACGACAACGGAATCGTGGATTGCAACGAGTCGGACAGCGACGACGACGGCGTGATCGACGATTGCGATGCTTGTCCGGAATCCGATTTATCTCGGACGATCATGCTAGGAGCTTGCGAAAACGAGATCATCAACCGGCTCGCCGACAACGGGTGCATGATGGCTGACCTCGTCACGCTCTGCGAACAGGACGCACGAAACCACGGGGAGTTCGTATCGTGTATCACAAGACTCGCGCGCGACTGGGCGCGAGAGGAATTGATCAGTAGGAAGCAGCACGACGAGCTGACCCGCTGTGCGGCGCGAGCCAACTCAGAAAAGTCGGGCGCGCATCGGGGACCGCGTTAGGGGCCGTCCTCGAATTGCGAAGCGTATTGGTGCGGTCGGGGTCTTACTCCGCCGGTACCTCGGCGGCTTGCGGGCAAAGTTGTACTATTCCGCGGCCGGCTCGGCGGGTGTTGCAGCCCCGGCGGCGGGCGCATCAGCCGGTTTCTTCTTGTTACGCTTCTTCTCCCGGTGCTCTTTGAGACCCGCGGCTGCTTTCTCCCACAGGCCGTAAGCTTCCTTTTTGTTGCCGCGCTTCCACTCGAGGGCTGCGTTGACGCGCTGACGACGAAACACTTTGGTTGGTCTGGGCATTGTCTCTTCCTTGGTTCCTTGCGATCGACGCGTCCTGCGGTCCGGGAGTCCCGGGGCCGCGACGCGAGTCGAGCATTGTAGGGGATCGGCCGGGCTGTGCCAAGGCGGACTCGACGGGGCTTCGCCAGACCGCCGGGTGCAGGCCCGTGGTGTCGGAAACGCCTCCCCAGAGCAGAAACGCCGTAGTCCCTAGTGTCGCACGGTGGCGCGACCTGCGATTTTCTTGGGACTGCCGATGCGAACGGGAGCGTCGCTCAGAATTCCGCCCAGATCTTCGTAAGCCTCGTCCCGCAGCTCGCCCGGTGGGGCGATGATGTCGTAGAGTATCTCGGCGTTTTGCGTACCGGCGCCGACAAGTGACCGACCGGACATTGCGCGACGACCGGTCACCGGACCGCTGAACTCCAGAATCTTGGCCACCACGCCGATCAATGACGCATCGTAGCTGCAGACTCCCCAGTCAGTGCCGTTAATGTCAAGCTCGGCCCTGACGCAGTTGACGTCGCAAATGGTGCTGCGTTGACC
>JADFRO010000332.1 GCA_022561255.1 Planctomycetota bacterium
GCCGCGCTCATGCTGCACACCCAGACGACAACCGCCGAAATCCTCATCGCACCTCGCATTTGCAAACTCCGCATGGATACGCCTCACCGTACGAATTCGCCGCACTATACATCGGCGAATAGGTTAGGTCAAGTATAAACTTTGTCATGCCTAAGTTTTGTTCCACGGTCGCTTGTACTATCGGCCGATATCGGGCAGAATCCCCCTCGATTGGGGTTGAAAGGAACAGGCGCCGTGCTCAGTGCATCGATCGAAGACTACATCAAGGCGATCTACGCTCTGCAGACCGACCGGGAAACCGCCTCCACAAAGCGGATTGCCGAACGACTGGGGGTGAAAATGGCCTCGGTCACGGGGATGATAAAGCATTTGGCCGCAGAAGGTTACGCGAAACACAAACCCTACCGCGGGGCGGTGCTCACCGAGCGTGGCAAACGCGTAGCGCTCGGAATGATCCGACGACACCGGCTGATCGAGCTGTTCCTCGCCAGTACCCTCGGGCTCTCCTGGGACGAGCTCCACGCCGACGCCGAGCTGCTCGAACACGCCGTTAGCGACCGCTTGATCGAGCGTATGTTCGAATACCTCGGCAGGCCTCAATTCGACCCCCACGGTTCCCCCATCCCGAGTCGTGACGGCTCCATGACGCCGCGGCATAGCTCCCGTCTCGACGAGTTGGCCCTGGGCGACACCGGGAAAGTCGTTGCGGTGTCCGGACGCGACCCCGAGTTCCTCCGGTACCTGACCGACTTGAACCTGCGAATCGGCAGCAAGATCCTTGTTCGGGACCGCGCACCGTTCAACGGTCCCATCACCCTGCGAGTGGGATCGCGGACCATCGCCATTGGTCACGAGGCGGCCGCGCGCATTCGGGTGAGCGTTGACGCGCCGACAAAGGGAGCCCGCAAGCCGAAACCAGAAGTCAAGCGAGGTTCTCGCACGTCGCGGCGCGCTCACAAGCGCCGCTAGACCACCTAACGGTCAGACGTATCGCCGGCCACCAGTCGGTCGATCAGCTTAGCTCCCTCTTCGAGCGGAAGATGAAAATCGTTGAAACGCACGACGCCATCTCGATCGATGACGATAATCCAAGGTGTCCCGCCCGTGCGATAGCGCTCCATCAACCCCGATCGCTTTCCGTCGCTACCCGTGTGTCCGATCGGGATTTTCAGGCCGTACTGCTGCCCGACCGTCTCAGCGACCTTGGCCGAGTTTACGCTAAAACCCTCGAACGTGGTCTGCACCGCCACGAACGCAACGGCGCTTTGACCCTTGTATCTTTCGATCATTTTCTGAAGCGTTGGGAATCCGCGCGTGTGACAACCGGGACACCAGGACTGGAAGCAGAGCATATAGACGACTTTGCCCTTGAAATCTCCGACGTCGAGTTTGTCGACGCCTTCAGGCAGGTTGAACCACCGTTCGACGTCCCAATTCGGCGCTTTTCTGCCAACGATTCCGCGCGTGTGTTTCTCGCCCGGCTTGGCGCGTAAGTCCGCTCCGGACGAAGCAAGAAGAAGCAGGAGGATTGCCGAAACCTTGATGCATCGGATGGGCATCATCATCCCCAACTCAGACCGTAGGATCGCGCGAACCGCGAGAGTTCGTCTGAAGACGCGACGATAGCCACGCCGCAAAACGCGACGACCGCGGCTGCCAACTTGCGACGCGTAAAGGGCTCCTTGAGGATCAGTGTAGCGAGAACCAATGCGAACACCGTCGACGTCTGGTTGAGTATAGCGGCCACCGAAGCCTTCGCATACTTGAATCCACCAACCCAAAAGATCATTGCAAAGTAAGTTCCCAAAATCGACGCCGGAATGCACGTCCGCCATACGGCTGCGGGTTTGAAGACCGCAAAGTGGGCACGCCTCCGCGAGCTCGCAGCCATCAGCACGGCGAGAATAACCGTTCCGCCCGCCAGCCGAAGCATCGTGGCCGGTAACAGCGGCGTGTACTCCAGGACGGGCTTCGCTAGAACAATCCCCCAGGCCATCAGGGCAATGGCCACGACGCCGAGCGACATGCCGAAGAGGAGTTGGCCTCGCGTCCGTCCCGGCGGCGGAGCGTGCGTCGACGAAATCGCGACGCCGCACAGCACCATCGCTCCACCCGCGACATCGAACGGACCGACGCCCTCTGAGAGCATCAGCCAGGCGAAGAAAAACACCAACGGCGCATAGGTACACTCGACGACCGCAACAAGGCCAACGCCGATCCGATCGAGGCTCATGAAAAGAAGCGTGTCAGCGAGCGCAATACCGACAATCCCGCTAAGCAAGAGAATGCACAGATCGCCCGAGTGCATCGACGCGAGAAAGGAGAGGCCAACGCTCTCCCGAATCGATTCAACCGGTAACGCCGAAGCTATCAGGAGCGTCAGTGCGAACAGTATTCCTGCGACGACGTTCTTGAACAGAGAGAGTGAGACGGGCGGGATGGACTCGCCGCTGCGTTTGAACAGAACGAGCGCCATCGCCCAGGTCATCGCTGCTAGAAGCGCGTACGTCTCGCCGAGAAAGGAAGTCGTCATCGGCGAGACTATACAGTCCCCTATTTCGTTGTATATCGTGAGGCGCTTCCCAGGCGGGCGCGGACTCGCGCGGTGGCGTTATGCACTGCGCCAAGCCCGGCCTCAAGCACAAGCACTTCGCGACGTCCGCAAGCGTCGCTACCCCATGTGGCTGATGATTGCGTCGCCGAACTCGGAACACTTCACGAGCTTCACGTCAACCCCCTCGGCACGCATGAGGCGCTCGAAGTCGTAGGTGACTTCTTTCGCGCCGATAGCACCCGTCACTCCCGTGATGATCCGATCCGCCGCCTCGGTCCAACCCAGGTAACGCAACATCATCTCGCCGGAGAGTATCATGCTACCGGGATTGACCTTGTCTTGATCGGCGTATTTGGGAGCCGTTCCGTGCGTCGCCTCGAAGATGGCGTGTCCTGTCGTGTAACTGATGTTTCCGCCCGGCGCAATGCCGATGCCTCCGACCTGAGCAGCCAGGGCGTCGGACAGATAATCACCGTTGAGATTCAGCGTCGCGATAACGTCGAACTCGCGCGGGCGCGTGAGCACTTGTTGTAGAGTAATGTCTGCGATAGCGTCCTTAACGAGAATCTTACCGGCGGCGAGTTCCTGCTCCTGCTCGGCGTTGGCGGCCTCCTCACCTTTATCCTTTTTGGTCTTCTCCCAGCGCGACCAGCTATACGTCGTGTCGGCGAACTCTTCGTCAGCGAGCTCGTAACCCCAGTCGCGGAAGGCGCCCTCCGTAAACTTCATGATGTTGCCCTTGTGGACCAGCGTAACGCTCTTGCGTCCGTTGGTAATCGCGTAGTTAAAGGCCGCGCGGATCAAACGCTTGCTCCCCTCGCTGCTGACGGGCTTGACGCCCAGGCCGCTCGTCTCGGGGAAGCGAATGCTCTGGACGTCCATCGCGTCCTGCAGAAAAGCGATCACCTTACGGGCTTCGG
>JADFRO010000333.1 GCA_022561255.1 Planctomycetota bacterium
CAGCCTTCTCGACGCCGACCCGCGAAAATTTTTATCGCCCATACCGTTGCAAAGAGATTTCCAAAGGCCTTCGCCCCAACGACTGCGCCGGCTGAGTTTATCTAGTCAGGCCTCCCGAACGTCCAAAACCGGATCCCCCCTCGCAAACTGCCGGCGGCGACCAGTCCAGTGCACCGGTTTTTGTACCGGGTGTAGTCCCGCCAAGGACGTGGAATCGCCTATGTTGGCACAGTTATTATCGGACGTTCAGTCGGGGCCGCGTCACTACCCGCGGTGCCCCTTACTCCCTTCTCCGGGGAGCGGGCGCAGGGTTTCCATCAGGTCGGAGAACGCGGCGGCGGGTCGGTTCGCCCATTCGCATTGGCGGTGGCGAGAGTGAGTCGCTGACGTCACCGCTCGCGCAGTGAAACCATGCGTCGGGTGGGGTCTGTGGATCCGTGGGGCAGCCGGTCGGGCGAGCGACGATCCGGGCGCCGCCCGCAGTAGTCGATGCGGGTGCGACGTGTCAGCAGGCTGAAGCGCTGAGTTTCTCCGTGAGCCTTTGCGCCACAAGCGAATAGACGCTACTGGGAATGACGTCGATGCGCAGGGCATCCGCCAGCTCTTCGATCTCGCTCTCGATCGACGGGAGCATTTGGACCAACGTGGAAATGTCTACGCCGACGAACGCCGCTGCTTCGGTGCAGGTTTCCACGATCGTGTCCTCGTTCGAAACCTCGCAGAGAAGCCCCGCGATGCGGTCCGACGCGTGGAGGATCCGTGCGATCTTCGCGACGTTGTCGGTTCCCGGGTTGTCGGATTGATGTAGATTGACCGCGGCGCTGACATTGCTCGGAAGCGTCCAGTGGGCCAGCACCATCGCCGATACCTGTGCGTGCGTGACTTCCACCGCCTCAAGCTCTTGCTCCGCCGTGATCGGAGGGCAGTGTGGTGCCAGCTGGGCTGCAATCGATGCATACCGCTCCGGCATCGCCTCTGCCAGTATTGGGATGCCGATGTCGGCCAGCAGCGCTCCAATAAACGCCTCGTCCCGCTGCGACCTAGCGACCTTTTCAGCAAAATGGGTGGCCACCAGCGACGACGTCAGCGACCTTCGCCAAAAGTAACTCATGTCCAGACCGACGACCCTCTTCGAGGACATCGAGTCGACCAGATACCGCCCCAGGAGCAGGGAGCGCGTGCGCTTGGGGCCAAGAAGCGTTAGCGCCTGCTTTGTGGACACGACTTTGTTGCGAACGCCGAACATGGCCGAGTTCGCCAGGCGTAGCAGCTCGCTCACCGTGCCGGCATCGGCTGAGAGCACTTTGACAAGATCCGCATAGGTAAAATCCGGATCCTGCATGATCTCCAGGAATCGCAGGACAACCTGCGGCATGGAGGGCACCGCGGCGGATTTCTTGATGGTTTCGAGAATGCTGGCGTTCATGGCTCTACCTTTCCCAGCGCGGGGATCGCCCCGATTCTTGGGCAGCAGCAAGGTTCGCCCCGCTGCGCATGGATCAGCCGTAGCGTCAACGGCTTAACGTGTTTACATCGACCGCTACGGAGTGTGATTTGAGAATTTCCCGGCGGACCGACACGTTGGGATCTGCCTGTTCTTCTTGACCCTCGGTAGCCGCCACGATACAAGGCACGCGTCGCTGGGTGTGCTCGGGCGTGCGTTTATTCAGACCCGGGCTGAGACGAGAACCCTTGAACCTGATCAGGGTGGTGTTTTCGGACGCGGTTGCGCCGAACCCACCGGAAAGCTGCGTAGGGAAGCGACGCCTTCGACAGGGCCCTGGCCATGGTTGGCCCGGGCGTTCCTGCACGCGCGCTCCTACGCCGACGCCTGGAATTACTTCTGCGAGGGAGACTTATCCGATGACCACGACCAACGGCTCTACCACGGCACCCGACGGCCTCTCGATTGGCCGTCAGTTTGGCGACGCAAAGCCTCCCGCGCAACGGGGCCCTGACCAATCCGATGCACCGGCGGGGGAGCGGATATCCGAGGAACTCACGCAGGCGCTGACGGGTTCGAGTAAGTTCTACGTTGCCGCCTCGTTCGATCCTTCGATCCGCGTACCGATGCGTGAGATAGCGTTGTCCCGTCCCGAAACCGCATCACACCGAGGAGAGGGCTCCGTGGGCGGCTCCCACGAACGCGCGGCGAAGGCGGCTACGCCTTCCTTTTTCGTGTACGACACCTCCGGACCCTACACGGACCCTAAGGTCACGATCAATCTCGGTCGCGGTCTCGCTGACATGCGCTCCGAATGGATCCACGCCCGAGGCGACGTTGAGGTTTACTCCGGGCGAGTACAAAGACCCGAAGACAACGGCCACAAATCGCCGGAGACGGCCCTGGAGATCGAACCCTTTCCGTCGAACGCACGGCGTCCCGTTCTTCGTGCCCGAACCCGTTCCAACGTAACGCAACTGCACTACGCACGAAGCGGCGTGGTCACACCCGAGATGGAGTTCATCGCGATCCGCGAGAACCAGCGGTGCGACGCATACGCTGATCTGCTGCACTCGCAACATCGTGGAAACAGCCACGGTGCTTCGATTCCGCAGCGCATTACGCCCGAGTTCGTCCGCGACGAGATCGCTCGCGGTCGAGCGATCATCCCCGCGAACGTCAACCATCCCGAACTCGAGCCGATGATCATCGGTCGAAACTTCCTCGTAAAGATCAACGCCAACATAGGAAACTCCGCCGTCGCATCTTCGATCAGCGAAGAGGTCGAGAAAATGATCTGGGCGATCCGTTGGGGCGCCGACACCGTCATGGATCTTTCCACGGGCAAGAACATTCACGAAACACGCGAATGGATTCTACGCAATTCACCCGTTCCGATCGGTACCGTCCCGATTTACCAGGCTCTTGAAAAAGTCAACGGCAAGGCGGAGGAGCTTACGTGGGAGGTGTATCGTGACACACTCATCGAGCAAGCCGAGCAAGGCGTCGACTACTTCACCATTCACGCCGGTGTCCTTTTGCGCTACGTCCCCCTTACCGCCAAGCGCCTGACGGGTATTGTTTCTCGCGGTGGTGCGATCTTGGCGAAGTGGTGTTTGGCCCATCACAAGGAAAATTTCCTCTACACGCATTTCGAAGAGATTTGCGAGATCATGAAGACGTACGACGTGTCGTTTTCGCTCGGGGACGGCCTGCGACCCGGTTCGATCGCCGATGCCAACGATGAAGCACAGTTCGCAGAGCTCGAAACGCTCGGTGAACTTACCCAGATCGCGTGGAAGCACGATGTGCAGACCATGATCGAGGGCCCGGGACACGTGCCCATGCACATGATCCACGAAAACATGACCCGACAGCTCGAAGCGTGTGGTGAAGCACCCTTCTACACGCTGGGTCCGCTCACGACCGACATCGCCCCAGGCTACGACCACATCACCAGCGCTATCGGGGCCGGGATGATCGGATGGTTGGGCTGTGCGATGCTCGGCTACGTTACGCCCA
>JADFRO010000334.1 GCA_022561255.1 Planctomycetota bacterium
AAGAAGCTCGCCAATCCGGTAGCGAAACGGAAACCTGCCTAGCGGCGTACCCCCAACTCCGTCACCCATCAATCGACGGGGCTTCCGCGCCGCTCCTGCGGAGAGCGAAGCTCCCGTGACGGCACGGACGATCGTGAATCACGGGGGAGGGCTGGGTCCGCTCCCTCACGGTCGCGACTCTGCTTAGCCCCACCCTCCAAACGTCACCTAAAGGGCAACGTCCGGTAAGCCGAAGAATCGGCAAGGAATGCGCCGACGGGACCGGGCTCCGCCCGACGTCCGCGCCCACGAAACCGCGAGAAACGTCCATGCACGTCCATTTTGTCGGCGAGGCTGACGACGGGCTGTCCGTATCATCTCATCACGCCCGCGCGCTCGCACGCGCGGGGGTAGAGGTCTCGTTCGGTGCCGATGGGGTTGTCGATCGATCCACCATCAAGACGACGGACGTGGTTCATCTCGTCACTCAGGAGCAAAGAGACAACCGTCTATTCCGCAGCCTGGTCGGCGCCCGCGCTGCGGGTCTTCCCGTGGTACGGTTTTGGACCGGACGAGACGTGATTTGGGCGCGTCACCACGAGCCAACGCTGCAGATCGCCCGCGACCTTGCAACACTGGGAACCGTGCAGCTTGCTCGCACTCCAGAACTTGTCGCAGATCTTGCCGATCTGGAGATCACAGCTTCCGTCGGACCGGTCCTGAGCATAAACTTATCCGACACCGCCAGTCCCCAGCCGTTGCCGAAACACTTCACCGTATTATGTTACTTGCCGTCGCGTGAAAGAGCGTATCACGGAGGGGCGTGGGTCGACGCTCTGATTCATTGGCTACCGAATGTACGATTCCTCATCCTGGGCGATAGTGACACCGATTACTCGGCGCAGAAGAACGTCGAGTCGCTTGGTTTCGTCGGTGACGTCGCTCGCACGATTCAGCGGTCCACGGTCACGATCGTCCCCCGCATCGACGGCATCTTGTCCCGATTGACTTTGGAAACGCTCTCGCACGGACGTCACGCGATCACAACGCACCCCTGGCCTCACTGTGAGCATGCGGATTCGGTCGATGCGTTTCTGTCGACGATCCGACACCTCAGCCGCGATCCGCAGTTCAATCTTGTAGGACGAGAGGCTGTCTGTCGTGACTACGATAGGAAGGTGTCGCTGGCGGCGATGCTGCAGCTATTGGAAGAGTGCGGTGATCCGTCCAGTCCGGCCGGGAAGCTGCGTGGGGGTTGGTTGGGCGTTGCCGCGCGACTTCGCCGTTCCGGCATCTTGAGGAGCGAAGTATTCGATCTTCCGGAACCCGACGACCTACCGCCGGAAGCGTCGGCACTGCGTGTCCTGCTGACGGCCCAACCGCAGGAGCGGCCGGCGCTGCAAGGCGAAGCGAGTTAGATTGATGGCGTCGAGACGAACGATACTCGTGCTTGGCCCACCGCCGACGGCAATGGGGGGCATGGCCAGTGTGGTCGAACAGATCCTCGGCCTGGACCTGCAAAATCGCTACCGAGCGGAACTGTTCGCCGCGACGAGTTCCGCGCAGGATGACGAAAACCGGGCGAGCCGAGTGTTGCGTCACCTTCGTCACCTCGTACGGCTACATCGCAAGATCAGACAGACCGACGCGAGCGTCGTCCACATCCACACGTGCAGCGGGTTTTCGTTCTTCCGATCCGTACTCGACATGTTGATCGCGAAGATGCTGGCCCGTCCGGCGGTCCTGCACATTCACGGAGCGACGTTCGACACTTTCCATGCAGGCGCCGGCGCCATCACGAAATGGATGATTCGATGGTCACTGGCACAAGCGGATCGCGTCGTCGCGCTGTCGAAGGGTTGGCATCAAAAGCTGAGCGCTATGTCGCCCAACGCGCAGGTCGTAATCGTTGAAAACGCCGTTGAACTTCCGCCGAACCCACCGCAGCGCAGGTGCGACGGTCCCTGCCGATTTGTGCTGCTGGCGCGAATGGACGAGTGGAAGGGCATCGATGACCTGTTGAATGCGTGTGAGATCCTCCGGGATTCGGGCGTCGCGTTTGAAGTTCACCTGGCAGGACCTGCCGGAACCGCCGGAGACAGCCAAACGCTCCCAACGAACATCGAATCGCGAGGGCTTGATCGCCACGTTCGATACCTGGGTCCGCTCCGTGGGGACGCGAAGACGGATCTGTTACGCTGTGCCGACGCCTACGTACAGCCGAGTCACAACGAGGGTATGCCGATCGCTCTTCTTGAGGCATTATCGTTTGGGCTTGCGATTGTCGCGACCGACGTCGGCGCCGTAGGCGAGGTCATAACCAACCAGCGTGAGGGGTTGCTTGTCGCATCTCACCGCCCGGACGCATTGGCTGCAGCCATGCGAGCCCTTATCGAAGAGCCGTCCTTCCGCGTGGCGGCGGGCATCGCAGGGAGGCAACTGGCTGAAAGTCGTTTCAGCCTGTCGCGTCTTGACGATGACCTCTGTCGGCTCTACGACGACACGCTGGCCGGCGGTGACCTGAATTCCCACGCATTCACGAACAGCTCCGGCGGCGTGGCCCGACCGATCAGCCGGGCGGCTGTCTGAGAATCCAGCGCTCCGTCACACGTCGTTCGGTGGGTGGGGCTAAGCAGAGCCACGGCGCGAAACACAAGAACGTAACACGCTTTGGCCGTCAAGAATTCGAGCGGTCGCGTCGTTGCCGGGCGTGCGAGCCTCTTTTTGGATCAGCGCGTCGTGGCCGGTTGGGTCTTTTCAGACAGGACTTCCGCTCCGCTGGCGGTGTTGATGTGTTCGGCTTGGGGGGCCACCTTGCGGTAGCCTAGATACTGAACAATCTCGAAGACTTCAGACCAACTGGGGAACGGTCGCTCGTTGATGCGTTTGTACTCATCGATAGCCATAATGAATTCGAGCAGTTCGCCGCTGATTTCACCCTCTTCGGCAGCCCGGCGTACCTCTCCACGGCGTCGACCGGGGCCGCGACGGCGATCCATACCCGTCCTACGCTCAGCCCTCTTCCTGGTGCGCCCCCCTGCCTGGCCACGCCGATCCGATCCCGTGTATTCTGCACACATACACCTGGAATCGGCATGCTCGTAACAATTCTTTCAGACGTGGCATCGCCTCCGAAAGATCGACACTACCACGGACCAGGAGGTGACTTTATCGGTCAAAGTCGATGGATTATCGGTGCGTAAGACGGGAAATCGCCACTAAGGATCAATCGGAATCGTCGTCTTCATCTTCATCGTCATCTTCTTCTTCGTCGTCGTCGAGATCGTCGGCGTCGTCGGGGATGAAATCATCGTGGTCATCGTCGTCATCCGCATCGTCCTCGTCGAGGTCGTCGTCTTCAGCGGAGTGGATGCCTTTATAGACCCCCAACGGGTCGCGTGGGTCGGCGGTAAAGACGTCAAGAGGGTACGTGGCGCCGAGCTCGCACAGCAAGTCCGTATCGCCAACAGC
>JADFRO010000335.1 GCA_022561255.1 Planctomycetota bacterium
TGTCTCGTCATTTTCGGCCGGAGGGATGTATCGGTGCACTTTGGTCAATACGCCGGGGCATGCATCTGGCAGTGGCCGCCCTTGTCGTGTCGTTTGTGCGTTCCGAGAACCGAATTCTCTCGGTAGATGATCTTGCTGCCCGGTTTGCCGGCTGGAGGCATGAGATGACGTCGCAGAGTATCAACGCTGCATCCGCTCTGGACAACCATTTTCTTGAGATGCGCCACGACGTGCTGAATCTCGCCGCGGCGTTTGACCGCGTCCGGCGGACTGACGACGCTGAATCCGAAGCGCGCGATCCGCGAATGATTATGTTGGCCGAGGCACTCGATGTCCTCGCAGACGCGAAGCCCGATTCCGCAAAACGGGTGCAGTTGGTTTTCTCCGATTCCTATGACCCCCACTGGCGGGAGGAGTCGTGAAATCCAGGACACTGGTCACCGTGGTATTCCCTGGTCGCACGCTCCGGTGTTCCTACAGGAATTGATAGCGCCTTATGTACTACGTCGATCCACACATACACATGGTCGCACGGATTACGGATGATTACGTTCGTATGGCCCGAGCCGGGTGTGTCGCCGTGTCGGAACCGGCGTTTTGGGCGGGGTTCGATCGCGGCTCGGTAGAGGGATTCATCGACTACTTTCGTCATCTCACGGAGATCGAGCCGGCGCGTGCCGCCGAGTTCGGTATCCACCACATGTGTTGGTTGTGCATCAACGCCAAGGAGGCTGAGAACGTTTCGCTGTCGCGCGAGGTGATCGCCGCCATTCCGGAGTTTCTCGATCGGCCTGGCGTTCTTGGCATCGGTGAGATCGGCCTTAACAAGAACACGCCCAATGAAACGACCGTTTTCCAGGAGCAGGTTGATCTCGCTATGAAGACCGACGAGTTGCTCCTCATCCACACGCCGCATCTCGCAGACAAGTATAAAGGAACAAGAATGATCCTGGACGTTCTGGGATCCGATCCGCGCGTCCGACCCGATCGCGTGCTGATTGACCACGTCGAGGAGCATACGATCGAGCACGCGCTCGATGCGGGGTTTTGGGTCGGCATGACCTTATACCCGCTTACGAAGTGTACGCCCGAAAGAGCGGTGGACATGGTCGAGCGTTACGGTACCGAGCGAATTTTGGTAAACAGCGCCGGCGACTGGGGACCCAGCAATCCGATGAACACACCGGACTTCATTCGTACGCTCCGCAAGCGCGGAAGGAGCGAGGAGTTCATTCGAAGCGTTGTATACGACAATCCGCTGCGTTTTTTCTCGCAGGCGAAGGGTTTCAATTTCAACCCACCGGTTTCGGTTCGAGGTTCGCGGGCCGGCGGTCTCGACCTGGTCCCTGACGATACGGCGGTGGTGCGCCAAGCGCGCTAACGGAGCGCGAGCGGCGTCGCCCGCAAATCCTCGTCGGTAACGCCGCGTAGGGATGGGCTTTTTCCTCCGGTCGCTGGGTGATGAGAGGAGTGGACGCGTGTGCTCAAGCGGTTTCGGTAAGAATGGTCCGGCGAAGACTGTGCATGGCGGAGAGGTAGGGAACGCTTCCGCGCACGATCGGACTGCTTTCGCCGATCAATGCACCGCCGGTGCAAGTCCGCGCGCCCGGCCGGCCGATGCAAGCGGTGAGAAGGTCGGAGTATGGATGATCGGCGCCTGCGGAGCCGTTGGGAGCACCGTGGCCCTGGGGATCGCGTCGCTCCACAAGCGGCTCATCGCCACAACGGGGCTCGTCACTGAGCTTCCCCCGTTTCAAGATGTGGAACTTGTTGATCCCGGGTCGATCGTTGTCGGCGGTCACGAGGTGCGCACAAACACGTTTTGCGACACGCTCGCGGAATTGCACACGCGGTCCGACTTGTTTCGTCCATCCGTAATCCATGAATGTGCGTCGCATCTGGACCGCATGCAGGCCAACATCAAGGCCGGAACGCTGTGTGGTTCCGACGCTACCAACGAGAAGCTCGCCGATCGATCCGGGCTTACTGTTGAGCGCTGCCCGGCTGAGGCCGTCGAGCGCCTCACTGCCGACATCGTCGACTTTCGCCGCAACCATCAGCTTGATCGTGTCGTTGTGGTCAACGTCGCATCGTCGGAACCGTGCCCGCAGGAGCAGGCGGCGCACGCGCAATTCGCAAAGCTGCAAGAAGCGCTGGCCAAGCCGGCGTCGACGGTCCTTCCGCCCAGTTCGATCTACGCCCTCGCCGCTATCGAGGCACGCTGCCCCTACGTCAACTTCACGCCTTCTTTCGGTGTAAACCCCCCGGCCATTCAGGAGCGGGCGCAACAGCTCGGCGTACCGTTCATGGGCAACGACGGAAAGACCGGGGAAACGCTCTTGAAGTCTGTCATCGCACCGATGTTCGCGATGCGCAACTTATCCGTTCTGAGTTGGATAGGCCACAACATACTGGGCAACCGCGACGGAGCGGCTCTTCAGGATCCTCAAATCCGCGCGTCGAAACTACGCGCGAAGAACAAGGCTATCTCGCAGGTTGTCAACGACTCGACGACGACGCACGTATCCATTGAGTATGCTCCGTCGCTGGACGATCGAAAGGTGGCTTGGGACTTCATTCACTTTGAGGGGTTTTTGGGCACGAAAATGTCGCTGCAGTTCACGTGGCAGGGCTGCGATTCGGCGCTTGCGGCCCCGCTAATCATCGACCTCGTGCGACTCGCGGCCGTCTACGATCAATCCGGACGGGGCGGTGCGATGCGACATCTCTCATGTTTCTTCAAAGATCCGATCGGCGTGGAGGATCCCAATTTGTTCGCCCAATGGGAGATGCTGGTGAACCACGTTCAAAGCGACGTGCGGGCACCCGCCGTCGAACCCGCGTAGTAACGGGCGGCCAACCATGGGCCAACGGAAGGACCGCGCCGGATCTGGCACTCCGTTCACTTGGCAGCGGGATGAAAGCTTCGGCGGCAACCCAGGGTTGCAGTAGGCGATGGCGGTATGACTCGGGGCGACAGGATTTGAACCTGCGGCCTCAGCGTCCCGAATGAGCGAAGTAGCCTCGTATTCCAACCAGAACCGCTGTTCTAAGCGTGCTACGCCGATTTGCGTCTTGCAAGTCTTGCGTACTTTACTTGGGATTTTACCCTATTCCTATACATGTATAGGAAACCTGCGACCGCAGCGTAGATGGGCGTCGGGTCGCGGGTTCAGCGCGTGCCGAATCCTGGATGGTAAGCATCGAGCGAGAGAGAGGTTTACGATGACTCAACAGCGAATTTGTACTGCTCTGCTGGTCGGCACGGTTTCGGCCCTATGGGCGCTGAGCGGCTCCACTCCTGCGGTCTTGGCTGACCACGGTGACTGCCTGGGAACGGGCTCTTGCTTTGAGGCCCACGATTCACCCGGTTGTAACGATCGGTGCTACTGCACGGGCGTATGCCACCTACTCTACCAGGAGTTCTGTTGCGAGGGCGAATG
>JADFRO010000336.1 GCA_022561255.1 Planctomycetota bacterium
CACGATTCCAAATCCCGTCCGCACCGGGATCTGGAGCACGCGTAAAGAAGGGGTCGGCACCGATATTGCCGGTTCCGCCAAACTCACCCGTCCAACCCTGGATACAGGAATGATTGACCACAACGGTATTGCTCGGATTGTTGAAGAGTTGAGCGGACAGGCCCTCTCCGGCGGCGTCGCTGTTCGACCAGAGGATGGAGTTCGTGAGGATCAAGGAAACACCCACATAGTTGAATACTCCGCCCCCGCGGTTTTCCGCGATGTTGTTACCGATCGTACAATTCGTCACCGTGACAACAGAGAGATCGCTATGGATCGCACCGCCCTCGCCGCCAGCCCAATTGCCGACGAAGACACAATTTACAAACGTGGGCATGCTTGAGAAGTTGTCGATGGCACCGCCAAAGTTGGAGGCCGCATTTCCTACAAGATAGCAATCGATGAGGGTGGCAGCGCCTCCGGAATTGTGCATGGCGCCGCCGTAGCTCGCTGAATTCCCGATGAAGTAGCAGTTCCGCACCGTCGGGCTACCGCCGCTATTGTAGATACCGCCCCCGTTATCGTGAGGCGAAGGGCCGTCGGCATGACCGGCAGTGATCATAAATCCGTCGATAACGGCGCTTGCGTCCGTCCCGCTGCCGGTAACGACGTGATAGCTGTTCTCACCGTTGTTGGCGAAACCGGAACCGTCCTCCTTATTCAGGTCACCACTGAGAATCGTCTCGTACAGCTCGAAGTTCCGGTCGGCGGCGTTCGGATCCCCCAAGCCTGCGTAGCCGCCGTAGACCGCGACACCACTGATAAGTTGAAACGTAGCCTCACGATTGCCCGTTCCACCGTCCGGAGTGTATGTGCCTTGGGCAACTCGAACTTCAGTACCCGGCATCGCTCCGGACACTGCATCTTGAAGATCAGAGTATGCATCGGCCCAGGTCGTTCCGTCGTCGGCTCCGGTAGCACTGTCGTCGACGTAGACAACCGTTTGGGCCCGGGTCGAAACTGTCAATAATGTAAGCCCGATGGCTACGAAGGTACGCGCCACTCGTAACGTGGCGTCTCCTCCGGCCGAAACGGGCCGGGTGTGACGGTGAGAGATTGTAGTAAGTGCTTGGAGCATCATGACCTGCCCCCTTTGCCGGCACGGCGCGTGTGACCAGCAGTTGCTCCCGTTCCCCCCGGTAGATACCGCCCTGGGAGGTAGAATCACACGCCGTCACGGCGCCGACGAGACTATGCTGAGACAACAGGCGCGACGCTAGCCGCCGCAATCTTCCGGACCCGTAAGCGCAGCTGCGATCGGCAAGCTCTTCACCCCGTCGATGATGTTTTGAAGCTCGACAACGTTAACGTTCCTGCCGACCGGATCGATGATTCCCGGAACGAGCATCATACGCGGTTCGAAGAACGCTTCGGGAATCGGCTTGACCTTATCGCTGGCCCGCGCGATGTCTTGCGCGTTCGCATCGCCGTCCCCGTTGACGTCGCACCATCGGGCGGTAGCGATCGCAAGCGGCGTAGAGGCGAGCGCGCAGTCCGTCTCGCTGCCGACGCAGGCTGCGGGCAGCGTGGCAACGTTGTACTCCGAGCGACCGGGAACGATACCGGGACCGTAGACGTGGAGCACGCCGCCCGCCAGATCACTCGCCCAGTTACGGTACTCGGGTTCACAGCCTGTCGTGGCACACAAGTAGGGCGGTTTGAAGTCGTCGTCCGCGCAAAGCATGCTCGGCTGACACGTTCCGCCCAGGGGCTCGGGATTCGGTCCGATGCTCATGTGCGCGTCGCAGTGAGCTTGGGTGCTGCAGGCGAACCCACCCTGCTCCAGGCCGCCTTGACACGTTCGCAACGGCAAGCATTCCTCGTCCTCCACACAATCCTCCGGGCCTCGGCAGGTCGTTCGACCAGTCGCGCTGAGGCCCTGGCAGGTTCTGACACTGTTGACGTAGCGGAACTGCCCCTCGCTCTCCGCGAATCGCGCTTCGCAGAAGCCGTTGGGGCATTCGCCGTCGGGCGTGCAGGGAGTGAACGGATTGAGGCTGTCCGCGCTACACATATGATTCAGCGCGGTTAGCTCGATGCGAAGCGCGGTCGTGCCAGGCAACGCGATCGGCGGAGGAGCTTGAAGCACGCCGGGAACCATCAAGGCCAAGGGAATGCCTTCGAAGAACTCGTCTGCGAGACGCGTCTCAGAAGCTTCCCAGGAAAGGGTGTATTGACCCTCGGCGCTGCTGGGAACGTCAATCACGATCGTAGCACCGTAGTAGACAAACCCCTCTCCCGCATCGTCGGGGCGAGGTTCGCTAAAATCAGCAACGCTAAAGCAAAATGGTCCAGTAAAGTCATTGAGTATGCAGCCCGTATTCACAGGGAGTGCCGCGCTGCTGAAGACCCAATCACCGCGGTCTTGGTTGACAAATGCGACGCGGCACGTCCCGCCGAGACAAATCGTGGCCGCTTCGCCGAAAGCTGACACACATTCCGCGTCGCTGGAACACTCGTGTGCCGTGATCGCCAAATCCCCGGCGGCGGGGCACGATCCGGGACCAATACCGCAGTCGGCGTTAGCGCCGAGGAATCCTTGAGGATCCAGACGACCTTGCCAAATACTTATCTTCGAACCTGACGGGCCCCAATTGGTTAGCTGGAAGTTCCAGTAGGTTCGGCCACCGCCGGACGGAACGGAAAGCGTTTGTCCGGAGATATTACTGTTGCCATAGTAACCTCCGGTGTTGTACGCGCCAGCGGGATGCTCGGCCATAGGCGTCAATCGAATCTCAGCGGTCGGAACCCCAGCGGCGACGACCTGACGCAAATGCTCGACCGGTCCGGTGACGAAACGCGCGGCGCTGGAATCTGCCGAACGCATCGCCGATGAGCTGGCCGCAGCGGCCGCCGCGCTGGTCGGAACGATGAAGGATATGAACCGATTCTTCGGCCCATCGTTGGGATCGGGCAGAGGAGCTGGAATTTCGCAGGCGTTCGGTATTCCGTTCATGTTATCATCGGGGTCGCACTCGTCGGGCATGCCGTTTTCGTCGCAGTCGGGGCTGCCCATGGTCAGACGGATGTTGTCGACCTGCCATCCCTTGCCAAACTCGAATAGGAAGTCCGACGCAAACCGGAAGGTTAGAACGACCGTCTGCCCTCCGAACGCCGTCAGATCGATGACATGCTCCTGCCAGAACGCATGATCCTCCCCGCTGTCCTGGAATACGCGCGTCCCATTGACGTAGACCTCTCCAAAGTCGAACCCCTCCTCGGAGTCGATCATGGAGCAAAAAGCTAACTCGATGGTGGTTTCAGCGAGTGCGATCGAGGGCGAGATGAGCTCGGCGGTTTCCTGGTTCGGATAGCCGCAGCCTGCTGTATTACCGGCGTAGGCCCATTGGCTTCCGTCGCATACGGGGTTGACGGCGCAGGCACCGGTGA
>JADFRO010000337.1 GCA_022561255.1 Planctomycetota bacterium
GGGTTACGTCGAAATCGTGACCGGCTCGATCATCGATTTGCCGCAGCAGGGCCGGGTGATCGAAATCTGGCGGAAAAACCGGGAGCCGGCCTCACCCGACTCCGCTCCGACCGACGCAACCGGGAGCATCGAACTGCGCTACCGTCTGTTTTCCCATCTCGACGAGATTACCCCACCGCCGGGCGATGAGCATATTGCGCTTTTCGACGATCCGTTGATGCCCCTGCGGCGCATGGCAGCACAATTGGCCGGCGTAACGGATTAGGGTAGAGGATCGTGGTCCAGCGCAGCGGCGAGGATAGGAGCTGGACGAACTTCTGACCCGTCAGGTGGTCGATCCGTCCCCCACCCTTGCTCCGCAAGAATGGGGCACCAGCGCCCAGTACGGGCATTGCGAAAGGCTACATCACGGTTGCGTCCAGCGAGCGGAGTGCATAACTACTTCCCACCTTTTTTCAAGCGGGGCCGAGGGGAGTCGCCTCTTTGTCTTAAGCGCTGCAAACGATCCGGCGGCGGGTGATGAGCACACTGGCAGCCGTAGCGAGCAACAGCACCATCACGACGATGCCCCACTGAGAAACGGTCGGGATCTCCCCGGGAGCGATGGGTCCGATCGCGGTAGCGCTAAGGGTCATGGGACCACCCGGCTCACACAAACCGAGCGTAACCGTCGACGCAGGCGTCGCGGAACCCGCAACGACTCCGCCAGCCGGACCCACGTCCGCATCGAACCGAAAGTTGTAAAGCGTCCCCCATCGCAGCGGATTGTTGTCGGTTGTGGACCACCTGACGCACTGACCGCCACCGGGACAGGAATCGCTGACTTCCATCGTCCAGGGCGTGTTCGAGTAGGACTCACCGTGAGATTCCGGCGCGTGAAAACCGATGTTGGTAACCGTCGTGTCGGGATCGATGGGAACGCTGAATCCGCAGCCCTTGCGACTCAAATCGATGTTCAGCATCGCGTACTCGTAGTGCCACAGTCCACCACCCAGATCGGTCACCTTCGATGCGAGCACGGCACGCCCGTCGGGAGACTCGGCCTCCGACACCGGAATCTCCTCGGCCATGATCGTCTGACTCGCACCCTCCCACGCGTCGATCGCAAAGCCGATGGTGGGAGCAGAAAACTCACCGCTCATGCCGAAAGTCCACGTTCCACCGGGTGTACCCGTAACGGTCACCGGCTTCCACGAGGCGTTGTTCATCACGTCGAGATCGTCGCCGACGATGTAGAACCCTTCCGCGAAATACTGTGCTGTTGCGTGCAGCCCCGGGTCGAGATCATCGTCGTGCACCTGAAGACGATGATCGATTCCTTCAACACCATCGTGCGAATGGCTTGTCGACAGATGTGAACCGGCATACGTCCACTCCGCCGTCCACGGGTTGACCTCCTCACGAGGCCCAAGCACGATGGTGTTCGCGTTTAATTCCGAGCGGTACGTATCCGTGCAGCCCACGCCCAGCCACGAGCCGCGACTGTGACCCTCTTCGTAGGTGCACGGCACGCCGCACTGCTCGTCGTCGAGCGCGAAGAATCCGTGTTTGATCCACGATTGGCCTATCTGCTCGAAACGATCTGCCTCGATGCGATAAAGGTTCTGTACGATAAACGGATGGCGCGGGTCCGGAGACTGGAACCACATAAGGTCAGCCGTCCCAACGTTCCACGACGTTGTCGCCAACGCAAGCCCAACGACGCTACCGACCCGGCCGTGCTGCCTCAAGTCGTAAAGCTGGCAGAACGTCATGTCGGGAACGCGGATCGCGGCCACGCTGGCGTCGGCGTCCACCGATTCAGCCTCAACCACGCGTTCCGCCCCCTGCTCTGCCGTTACTTCCTGAGCCGAACTCGCCGACGTAAGGGCAAGCACGAAGCCCGTCATGACAACAGCGTGTAGACCGCCTGTGCGCATAAATTGACCGACGAGGTGCTGGGAAACGTTCCGCGGAACCGGCGGTTCGTGTTGCGAGGACGTTCCACGAAACGCAGCGCCGGTCCGGCGACTGTGTGCTACCCGCTCGGTATGCATAAGGAAACCCCGAAACCCCCCGCTGGTACTACGCCAGCCATTCTACCAAAAGCGCTGATACGACGCAAGGAAGAAGCAACATTCGTGTGCCAATACATCGACGCCTGCCGCCACGCCATCCACCCGGACGAGCGACAGCGACACTGCACGGATTCCCACGGATCGACCCGACCGCCCGGGAAAAACATGACGTAGCGCTTCGCGTGTTACGCTCGGAAACGAGGTCGGTTGCACTGCCTCAAACGAATATCGGACACCCGTCCACAAGCCACCCATCGCGTCCAAAGCCCTTTACTTGGCCTGTGAAGCGGCATACGATCGGCGTACGATAGTGGCCGGTCTGGCTAAACGTGAGGGGTGACGCGCCGTCGTGCGACACGCCCGCCTTGGGAAAGCGGCTCTACCACAACGCATCCCAGGCGGTGTATACCCCCCAAAGCGCACGTGCCGGTCTTTCAGATCCATCAAACGCCATGCATCCAGAGGGATCGGCGTTTCGGGGGAAGTGCGATCGACGGAACGTCCGGTGTGGGCCGAAGCGCAAGGGAACAGACCAACTGTTGAACCGCTGCATCGATTTATGGGAGAGGACAAGTACGATGCGTAGCCACCTGCTGGGGGTCTCCGCCTTTTTCGTCGCTTTGGGCATCATCGGCGCAACGTTCGCCGCTGAGGGTGAGGTGAAGCCGACCAGATCGACAACTCGGACGACCACGTCCGCGAAAAAGTCGCTCGACTCGACCCTTCGTGTCGCCAAGACGGTGCGCAAGTTGTCGGTTCCGAAATCCGCGCTGCAAATCATGAACCGCAGCGCGACCGCCGGCGCCACCACTGGCACCCGCGTCTACCGAAACGAAATCGATGAGGTCGGCGGCGTCTCTCTACCCGGCGCGGGTCGATACGTCACAGACGACATGACCCTCGCCGACGGACCGTGCGAACTCTCCAAGATAGAGCTCCTCGTCTTCGGATTCTCGCCGCCTGACAACAATGCCGTAGCCGATATCCAGGTCTCCGTATGGGACGACGACCCCTGCGCACCGGGGGCTACCATGCTGCCCGGTTCGCAACGAACGGTGACGGGCATTCCCAACAACAACGAGCTGCAGCTTGTAACGATCTTTTACGATCCGCCCGTGTCGCTCGAGCGAACGGTTTGGGTCACGCTAACGCCGTCGGAGGCGGATTTCGGCTGGGCCGTTGCTGAGCACGCGGAACTGGGAACAACACGAGATTTCTTCGGTAGCGAGGACGCCGGCGGATGCGGGTTGTTTGTCCTCACCAGCGGGTCGTGGGGCGGGTTTTTCGCCAACCTCTACTGCTCCCTGCCGCCGCAGATAGGCGCTTGTTGTGACGGAACAA
>JADFRO010000024.1 GCA_022561255.1 Planctomycetota bacterium
GTTCCGCCCTCCGCAAGAGTTCCGCTCTCCGCAAGAGTTCCGCTCTCCGCAAGAGTTCCGCTCTCCGCAAGAGTTCCGCTCTCCGCAAGAGTTCCGCTCTCCGCAGGAGTGTCGCCCTCCGCAGGAGTGTCGCCCTCCGCAGGAGTGTCGCCCTCCGCAGGAGCGTTATGGGAATCGGGCGGCTCGGAACAGATCGCACGAAAGCCCTACGGAGTCGCCGCCGGTAACCAGATCGGCGAGAAGGGATCCGACGACCGGGGCGAACTTGAACCCGTGCCCGCTAAAACCAGCCGCGAACACCACATTCGGCATATCCGGGAGACGATCGATAACGAAGTGTTGATCCGGCGTCATCGTGTACATGCAAACCGAGTGATCCACCGGAATCGGCTCGATGCGTGGCAGATGCGCCCGGACGAACGATCGAATCCGAGCATCGTCATCGGGAAGCAACTCCCGCCGAATTTGATCGGGATCGGCGACGACATCGTCGCCGGTATGCTCACCCACCTTAATCCTTGCTCCATCCAACGAAGGGAATCCGTAGAAGAACCCACCAAGGGCCTCAAATCCAAACGCCGGACACCCGCGCTTCATTGAATAGACGGTATCGCTCATCGTAAACCAGAGAACAACGCGACGCTGAACAACGAGGGGCGGAAGAGCTGCGCTCCGCAGGAGAGTTGCGCTCCGCAGGAGAGCGCGGTTGAGAAGTTGACCCGTCCACGCACCGGCGCAGAGGACCAGCCGGCTCGCAACAAAATCCCCCTTGTCGGTTCGCACCGTCACGCCGGTACCGTCAGCCGACCACTGTTCAACGCGACGGCCCGTGACGACCTCGGCACCGAGCGCCACAGCGTGTTCAACCTGCGCTCGAACGCATCGCTCTACGTGAAGGAAACCGGCGTCGGGCTCGAACAGGACTTCCATACCGTCCGTAACCGCGAACCCGGGGAAACGCTTACGAAGATCGCGCGGCTCGACCGTCTCGATCGACAGGCGATGTTCGCTGGCAGCCCGCCTCACTCCCGAGATGATCTCGCCCTCCGGCGAACCTGCCAGGAGCAAGCCGCATCGCTCGAAGAGCTTCCTATCCGACGCTCCTGCGGAGAGCGACACACGCTCCAACTCAGCCCATGCCTCGAACGACCGATCGACCAGCGGTACGTAGTCTGGATGCTCGAAGTAGGATCTGCGGATGAGGCGGGTCTGACCGTGGGAACTGCCACGGTCGTGAGCGACGTCGAACTGCTCGATTCCCAGCGCGCTACATCCGCGACGTGCTAGCTCGCGCAGGGCAGCGCCTCCCATAGCGCCGAGCCCGACGACGATCACATCGTAAGTCTTCGCAGGCGCGTCCGTCACGGGGGTTCCGAATCCGCACCCGACTTGGCTACGAGCGCAATCTGAGGATTCTCGAACGCAACGTAGTCTGCGTAACTCATCTGAACGGACTCGGTATGGCTACCCGCGTTGAAGTTGATCCGCTCGTTGTCCGCCATACGCTCGTCACAGATCGTTCGAAGCCCGAACAGACTGCCGAACGGCGGAATCGACCCGGGCGTCAAGGACGTGAGTTCCAACACTTCCTGCGACGTTGCGAATCGAAGCCGCTTGGATTCGAGTAGGCGCCGGACGCCGCTGCTGTCGAGCGCCAGATCCGCCGGCAGTACCACCATCACAAACCCGTGCCGCTCTTTCAAAATGAGCGCCTTCGCACCGCTGTGAAGCGAAACGCCGCGTACTTCCGCAGCCTCGGCGCTCGTATAAACAGCCCGATGGGTTGTGTGTTTGAACGCGATGCCCGCATTGTCCAGCGCGTCAACCAAGCGTCGGAAGACATCGCTTGAACGCTGGGATTCGTCGTCGCTCACAAACCGTCCTTCAAGACGCTCCTGCGGAGAGCAACGCTCCTGCGGAGAGCAACGCTCCTGCGGAGAGCAAGCTCCTGCGGAGCAGCTAAAATAGCGACTGTTGAGCCGGATCGTCGCGAACAACCGAGTCGCGAACGTCCCTGATCTCGTCGACGAACTCGTCCACAGTGCGGTACTTGCGGTGTACGCTCATGAACCGAACGTAGGCTACAGTGCTCAAACGACGTAAATGATCGCCGACGTACCGACCGATCTGCGACGTCGGCACCTCGCGCTCGTGGCGACTGAATAGATCGCTCTCGACGTCGTCGACGAGACGCTTGAGATCGTCATCGGAAACGTCAAGCTTCACACAAGCCGACGCCACGCCGTTGACGATGTTGTCACGATTGTACGGAACGCGCTGGCCGCTGGTCTTAATCACCGTCAGACGCAGCTCGTCCTCCAACCGCTCCTTCGTTGTGAAACGACGCCCGCAAGATACGCACATACGGCGGCGGCGGATCGCGGCCCCACCCTCCGTGACCCGCGAGTCGATCACTTTGTTGGCATTCTTCTTGCAGCTTGGGCAGAGCATCCGGCTTACCGTCCCTCGCTTCCCACGGCTTCCACTCCTGCGGAGCGCGACTCTCCTGCGGAGCGCCACTCTCCTGCGGAGGGCGACTCTCCTGCGTAGGACCGTTCTCATCTGAGAACCGCCGCTACACAGGTTGAAAACTCACGGAGCCGATGGAGACTACTACCCCTGGATGTTGCGTGTCAAATCGCCTACCCTACCACCCAAGCAGGGTGGTGATTTCACTGTCTGGAAAGGGTCAACGCGGGCAGATGGGCCGACTCATCAAAAAAAACGTTGCGGGCATCCGTATCCTCGGATTCTCCCTCGCGGGCGAGGAAACCGTCATCGCCGCGCCGGAGTTCAACGTCTGTTTCGACGTCGGCCGCGCGCCACGAGAAATCATCTCCGTCGACAACATATGCATCTCCCACGGCCACATGGACCACGCAGCCGGGATCGCCTACTACCTCTCGCAACGGAACTTCGTCGGTAACGCACCGGGGCGGATTATCATTCACCGATCGCTCGCGCAAGCCGTTCAGCGACTCATGGACGTCTGGGCGGAGATCGAGGGGCATCCCTCGTCCGGAGAAATCTGCGGCGTTGAACACCTCGAGGACGTCCAGCTCCTGCGGGGGGCAAAGCCCCGACGCGGGCTCATCGTTCGACCGTTCAACGTCAACCACGCAGCCGGAGCGTTGGGCTATACACTCATCGAGAAACGCCACAAACTCAAGGCCGAGTTTGCCGGCAAGAGCGGTCCGCAACTTGTCGAGCTCAAGAAGAAGGGCGTAACCATAGAGAAGCAGATCGAAACGCCTCTGATCACCTTCACGGGAGACACCGCACTTGGCCGCTTCCTTGACCTCGACTTCGTCCAAAACAGTAAGGTCGTGCTGGTGGAGTGTACCTTCTTCGATCCTGAGCATCGAACGCGAGCCGTCGCCGGTCGACACATCCACGTTGACGATCTACCCAAAGTGTTCGAGGCGATCGGGGAAGGTCACATCGTGCTGACGCACCTGACGCGACGAACCGATCTACGCACAGCCAAAAGTATCCTCGCGAAGCTCCTTAGCCCAAACGACCTTGCACGAACGTCGTTTCTGATGGATCGAACGTCACTATCCGCAGGAGAGTTGCCCTCCGCAGGAGCTTCGCCCTCCGCAGGAGCTGGGTTCTCGGCGGAAGAGCTTCGCTCTCCGCAGGAGAGTCGCCCTCCGCAGGAGCTTCCCTCCGCCTAGCGTTTCGGTACGAGCAGGTGCTGCGACAGGTACTTCATAATGCGACCGTAAAGCCGCTTGGTTATCAGGGGGTCGGCGACCATGTGCGTGAAATCGGAAAGCGCCAGGAAGTCGTGTTCCTTACCCGCGCGGAACAAAGCGTTGGACATCTTCAAACTGTGCATGAAGTAGACGTTATCGTCAGCCGTACCGTGAATGATGAGCAGCGGCTTCTCCAGGTCGCCGCAATAGGTCAAAACCGATGCCTTCTCGTAACCGGTCGGATTCTTTTCCGGCAGCCCCATGTAACGCTCGGTGTAGTGCGTGTCGTAGTCACGCCAATCGCACACGGGTGCTCCTGCAACGCCCACGTCGAATACGTCCCCGCGGCGCATGACCGCCATAGCCGAGAAATAACCGCCGAACGACCATCCGTAGATGCCGACGTGGTTGAGGTCCATCTCCGGATACTTCTCGCCCAGCGCCCGCAACCCAGCCACTTGATCGTCGAGCGGTACGTCAATCAAATTCCCTTTGATCGCTCGTTCCCATGTGCGCCCCCGCGCCGGTGTTCCGCGCCCGTCGATCGACACGACGATAAACCCGTGGTCCGCCATCCACTGCTGCATCAGATAGCTGCGGGAGGATGCTCGCACCGTCTGCGCGTGGGGTCCGCCGTATACGGAGACGATCACGGGATACTTCTTCGACGCGTCGAAGTTCCTTGGCCGAATCAGCACGGCATGGAAGTAAGGTTTTCTCCCAACGGTGGTCAACTCGATCTCGGGAAGAAACGGCGGCTCCTCGGCCACGGACCGGAGCCTCCCCAGTCGGCGACCGTCGCGACCACGAACAATCTGTGACCACGCGCCGTCGAGCGTAGAGGACGAGTGCAAGAAGACCTCATGGTTCTTCGAGAACGTAGCCGAGTGCATCCCCGGTTCCGACGTTATGCGAAGAGGCGTCGCCGGGGCTCCGTTAAGCGCAACGGTGTAAAGATGCACCTGCGTCGGATCATCTCCACCGCGGACGTATACGACGCCGTTATCCACGTCGAGATCGATAACGCCGCGAAAGTTAAACGCCGTCGTCGTGAGCGTCGCGATCAGATGGCCGTCGCGAGCGCGCTTTTCCAACTGCCACGCACCCTTACGTTCCGTAGCCCACAAGAACGCACTTCCGTCGGGAAACCATTTCGGCATGACCTGGACGAGGTTGAGCCAGGCGTCGTCCTTTTCGACCAGCAGAATGGATGTACTTCCGGTATCCGTGTCGACGGTGAGCAGCGCCTCCTCCGTCTGCTCACGGTTTTGAACGAGAATCGTAAGCGGCGCGTTCTCCGACCATCGCACGGTAGCTAAATACGGATAGCGCTTCGCGTCCCAAGTGATCCAGCGCGTTTCGGATCCCACAGCAGGAAGATCGCTTTCCGCAGGAAGATCGCCCTCCGCAGGAGCGCGGCCGTCGACGGAGAAGAGCCCAAGGGTAACCTCGGCGTTTTTCATTCCCGGCCTGGGGTAAGGCCACGATTGCGGCTTGCGCTCAGGATGCATGGCGTCCGCGATGTACATCGTCTCCAAGCCCTCGGTTGAGGTTCTCTGATAAACGAGCGTCTTACTATCCGGCGACCACCAGTATCCCTGTCGCCGACCCATCTCCTCCTGCGCCACAAACTCGGAAAGGCCGTGCGTTACCTCGTCGTTCGCCCCAACCGTTAAGCGGCGCTCTTCGGCGGTCTCGATCGTCGTCACGTACAGCTCGCCACCGCGAACGCACGATACGAACCTTCCGTCGGGAGAAAAACGCGCGTCCAGCGGGAAGCCCTTGTCGCTCTTCAGCTCCTTGACGTCCCCCGTTGCTCGTTGGATGACGAACAACCGGCCGGAAAGCGGCACGAGAATCTGAGCCCCGTCCTTACTCAGCGCGTACATCGCGATGCCGCGCGCCGAAAGGCGCATCCGCTCTCGCCGAGCGCGCTCCTCGACGGAAAGCTCCTCGGCCGCACCTTGGAGGATTTGATCCGCCGTCAGCAGCACGCGCTCTTCCCCGGTCGAAACGTCGAACTCGTATAGATCGTGAATGCGACTTCGTGGCCCGGACCGTAGGAACAAAACAGCGCTGCCATCGGGAACGATCTTAATCGTGCGAGGTCTGCCCGCGGAGAATCGGCGTGTAAGCGCGTACTGCTCCAGAAACGAGGTATCTCCTTGCGCAGCAGAGCTGCCCTCCGCAGGAGTGTCGGCCAGCGTGTTAGGCTTGTTCGGCGCGCGCGAGGACACAACGTCCTTCTTGAACATCGCGCAACCGGACAAGTTCAGAATCAAGAGAATCGTGGCGGCGTGTCTCATACGAAGGCCCTCCGTTACCTTATTGCTTCGGCCCGAATCAACTGGAATTGTGATGATAACGGAAACGTGCGCGGCTGTCTCGGTAGGACGACTCACTTACTGCATGAGCTCGGCGACGCGGGCGATTTCGCGTTGGACCACCGCCAGCCCATCGGAAAGAGCCGCCGGCCCCGGCTGAAGAATCAGGGAGGAATCGATCGCGACCATCCGCTCCTCTTGCGTAAATAAGGCGCCCGCAAACCCCGGCCTTGCTCGCGCCGCATCTGCGCGAAACTTCTTCCCGCACCACGAAGCCAAATACAGGTCGGGCTTCCGCTTGATAACCTCCGCAGGAGCAACGATTCGATCCTTGGCTAGCACCGCCTTGCTCAACTCGTTGAAGCAATCGTCGCCACCGGCGGCTTCGATAATCTCAACGACCCAGCGAATCCCGGTGATGATCGGATCGGGCCATTCCTCAAAGAACACCCGCGGCCGGACCGGTAGTTGCCGCGCCGCCTCGCGAGCTGCGTCGACATTTCCCAATAGCTCGGCGGCGAGCGCATCTCCCCTTTTCGTCTCGCCGACCAAGCGCCCAAGCGTTGTAACCATGCCCAAAATGCCTCGGATGCTGCGCTGGTTGAAGCAATAAACCTCCAAGCCGCGCTCGATCAGTTCTGCACAAACTTTCGATTGTAGGTCGGAAAATCCGAGGACGAGATCGGGCTTGAGCGCGACGATGTCGTCTATTTTCGCGCGGACGAACTGGGACACGACCGGCTTGTCGCGTTTCGCCTCGGGCGGTCGTACGGTAAACGCTGATATTCCAACGATACGATCGCTCACACCGAGCCGATACAGCGTCTCCGTCGTTTCCTCGGTAAGACAAATGATGCGTCGCGGACCCGTCATGCGTTCACTTTGACGTACTCAGTTCCTCGTACTTTCGGAAATGCTCTCTCCGCGAGTGCGAACACTCCAAACAGAATCGCACAGAAGAAAGGAGCACGCGTTACCTCAAATCAAAGAAGCGGTTGTCGTCCGACGTCCCAAACCATCCGATGCCGAACCGTTCCGGTTTGGCTCGATAGAACGGGCTTGCGTAAGAAAACGTCATCTCGCGTCCGTCGACGTGACCGTCGCACCAGCCGACGTTCGCCTGCCCGCTTTTGCGAAGGCCGACGCCATGACGAAAATGAATCGACGGCGCGGCGCGACTCGTAGGATACTGCGGATGAAACCTCGGCTCGGCGAAGCTGTACTCAATCAACCCATCCGTAGCGAACGCGGTGTCCGCGAACATCAACGTCTCCGCGGGCGTCTTGATATGGTGCCTGCGCACGCCGCGCCGGTCGGTTGCGACAACCTGCCCACGCGACTTCGCTCCTGCGGAGGGCGACTCTCCTGCGGAGGGCGAAACTCCTGCGAAAGGCGACGCTGACACAAGCTGTACGCCAACGTACGCGTTGTTGTAACCGTAGCCTCCATTCCCACGCTCAAACCCCCCGCTTTCTTTCGCGACCTCATCAGCCGGAAACGACGGACATTGACGAATGCTTCCATCAACGCCGAGAAAAGAGGCGAGCGGCCCCCGTGCGGAGTCGAACGCTTCCGAGACGACCGAACGCGTCCCGTGCCAACGGTGCAGATTACTCAGGAAGTCCGACGCACCCGGGCAGTATGTCCCTCCATGTTCGTCCGCGTAGAGCCCGTTCGCCGCCGTGATCTGCCGAATGTTGGACCGACACGCAACCACCCTCGCCTGGGCACGCGCGGCGGACAGGCTCGGCAACAATATCGCAAGAAGAAGCCCGATCATCCCTACAACGACGAGCACCTCGATTAATGTGAACGCCGCCCTCCGCAGGAGAGTCGCCCTCCGCAGGAGTTTCGCCCTCCGCAGGAGAGTCGCGCGACGCCCGTGAGCGACCGAGGTCGTTACCGTGGAACCAATCAGCACGTAGGTTCGACGAAACATTTGTTATTCCCGTATCGGTCCCGTAATGCGCCCGACGAACGCGGCTGCGTCGAGCAGATCGACCGACCCATCCGACTGACGATCCGCGCGCTCGCAACCTGAATCGACTACGTCGGCCACGGCGAAACATTCCAGAAACGCGGCAACGTCGACGAGATCGATGTCTCCGTCGTCGTCCACGTCGCCGAACGGGTCCGGGGCGGCATCGGCTACGGCATCGATTTCGCTCGACGTTTCACCGAGAGGAGTGATCTCCGTCAGATCGACGTACACAGCCGTTGTAATCCTGATAAAGTCGAACCCCGGCAAATCGGCCGGTTCACCGCTTTCCGGAACGATCGCCCAGGCGATGTCGAAACCATCCCCACCGCCGGAACCGGCGGAAATTCCAACAGCCATCGGATCGTCGGGCGTGGTGTAGAACTCCTCAGCCCCAAGCGCGAAGTCGTCGACCACGTTGTCGCCGTCGGTGTCGCCGAGCAGCAACGTCGGTGTATACTCCGCATAGCCGAAGATGCCCTCGACCTCAGAGTCAGCGCTTGGATTGCGAACGACGGGCGTGCCGAACAATTCGACCGGCAACTCGAACGCCTCCGACGTCCACAAGCCTTGCTTGCCCGGCGGAATCCACGATGCAAGCGCCGGCGGATACGTATCGTCGAACAGATCATCATCCCAAAACGCAACGGTCAACACTGCATTGGGGTCCGGCAGGTGTGACCCAGGAATCAGATACCAGGCATCGTCGGCCAACCCGTTTTCGTTCACATCGAGACTGATTTCGATCGTCGCGCACTCGGCCCAGTGATCGCTCGGGTTTGCGCTAGGCCAAAACGCATTGCCGAACACGATCGCATCAATACCGAAGGGATTCAGCGCATCGTCCATGACGGTGTGATCAAAGCCCAGCGTCAGCGTCCCCCCGAACGCGCCGAGCGAAACGATCGAACTGTTGCCGCCGGCCGCAAGTCCTCCGGCGACCGGCGGGCCCAGCGCCCTCGCCGGATCGTTAAACGCCGGTTCGTTGACGTACTGCCCCACGGCCGGATCGAACTCGACGACAACGGTGGCGAACGGATCCTCCGCCGCGGGTCCGCCCTCCGCAGGAGCGTTGCCCTCCGCAGGAGCGACGATTCCACTGATCCCCAAGGCTAACAACGCCCCCAAGCTATTTTGCCAACGCGTCATCATCGCACCGCAACGATTGAGACAATCCGCCGCCGAGCGACAAGAGTTCCGAGTGTCATAAGCAGCAGCGACATCGACATTAGGCCCCACTGCGAAACCGTGGGAATACCCGTAACGTCGCGATAGACGTGCAGTTGCGTGGAAGCGTAGTCACGCACGTAGAACTCGCCGCCCGCTGCGTTGTATCCAACGGAGTAAAAGTTAAAATCGTTCGACGGAATGGGGTCGAACCGGCGCACCAACGTCGGATCGGTTTCGTCGATCGCTCCCATTGCGGACAAGGCGTCGGCAATCGCGGACGCCCGCACAAGGGCCACCGCATCGTTTTCCGGCGCGGCGCCCCCGCCACCAGCCAGCAGATTCCCCTCGACGTCGAACCGTAGCGGCGAAGCGCCGAGCACCTGAACGATGAGCGTGCCCTCGTTCTCGAAATCAACTGCCGATCCGCCCGACAACGCAGCCATCCAAGCGGCTTGTGTGAAGGCCTTGATCGTACCCGTTCCGCTCGGCCCGATGGACGAAAACCCGTTGCCCACGAACAGGTTGCCGGCCGAGTCGAACGCGATCCCTCCGGAAGCACCGCCCACGTTTGCAACGATGGTCGTGTTGGTTGGATTGGCCGCGTCCGCGCTGGTCGTGTCGAGCACCGTTACGCTGCTGCCGTTGAAGAAATCACTCGCCGCGATGGCGAGGTTCGTATTGTCGATCCATTCTGCGACGAAGTGATTGGCGTCGAACCAGACCCCGTTAAGCGTATTGAAATCAACGACGCCGACTTGAAACCCGCTTGTGTTGCCCCCGTTATTGCCCACGGCGATTTTCGTGCCGTCGGGCGAAACACGGATGAACGCCGCACCGAAACTCGGGATATCAGCGCCCGCAAGCGTCCCATGCACCGCAAACGTTCGAGAACGCAGAGCGGTTTCCAGATAGACCGTGTCGCCGTCCAGAGCGATCAGCCGCCCATCGGCCAGCACATCGTACGGCCCGCTCCCGGAGGGAACCGTGAAGCTTCCCGTAATCTGATAGGCCTCGAACGCATCCGCCCGAGCCGCATTCGGCGCCGCCACGAACGCGACGCCCACAATCAACGAACCCAACAACTGAAAATACCGAAAACCGCCCATGATGTGACTCATACCCGCCTCCTTCTTCCCAGCCGCCGCAAAACCCGCGTCGCTAACGGCTGGTAGAAACGAAAAATCCCGGCGACCCAAAATATAGGGCACCGGGATTCCGAGTGGTCACAACCAAGCGCAGTATTGCGCGCCAACGGCGCGTAACTAGCAGACTGCGCATCGTCACGGATCGCGGGGCCCCACTATCCGAGGGCACCACAATGACAGACTGCGATGATCGGCAGGTTTTCTGGCTTACGGATCGACCTACTAGCCGCGCCTTCTCCGCACGTCGCCTTTCCGTCGACACCGACCGAAAAGCGAGCTTGCGAATGGCGTGATACGGCGTTCGTCCCCGATTACAGCGGCGGGACCGCGGTGGAATTGCACCACCTTCCCTCTTGGTCCGGCAGGGCCGGACACCGACGATCGCAACAGATTCAGTTGTCAAACGCCCCGCCTAACTTCGACGCGACGCGACCCCTGTACCAGACTCAAGACAGTTCGTCAACACAATAACAAAAAGATTGTTCCGTCACGCATTGGCTACCGGTTTTCCCAAGCCGCTCGTGCGGAGAGCGAAGCGCCTGCGGAGAGCGAAACTCCCGTGAGGGAACGATCCAGCGTTCCTAAAGTTAGCTCCAATCGTCCGCTCCCTCACGGTCGCGGCTCGGTTTGGCCAACCCATCGAACGACGTGTAACGTAACATTAGGACCGCCATCGCGATCGGCGTCCCCCGCAATTGGCACCCCCCGTGATTGGCGCCCCCCGAAATTTGCGCGCCCTACGCCTCTTGCTCGTCCTCTTCGTATTCTTCACCCTCATCCACTTCGCCGACGGCGGCGTACGCCTTCTCCGGGCCGTCGGGTGGCTCCTCTTCATCCGCGGCGTAGCCGGCCTCAGCGTCCGCAGCCATGCCCGAGCGAATCGACTGCCATTCGTCCAAGGTCAGCATGACCTCACGCGCTTGCGAGCCTTTGTAGTCACCAACGATCCCGGCCTCCGCCATCTGATCCACCAACCGCGACGCACGCGAGTAACCGATCGTCAGCCGGCGCTGAAGCAGGCTGACGCTGCCGCGTTTCGACTCCAGAACAATTTTAACCGCATCGTCGAATAGCGGATCGCGTAGCGACGCCCCGGCCGAGGCGTCGGGTGTTCGCAGTCGAATGAGTTCAGGATGAAACTCCGGTTTGGCACGCTCGGAAAGATCGGTCAGAACCGCCTGAGACTCCGCGTCCTCCAGGAACGTCCCCTGAGCGCGGATGAGCTTGTGCGAACCGGGAGGCAGGAAGAGCATATCGCCCTGCCCCATCAGCACCTCTCCACCGTTTTGATCCAGCACGATGCGTGAATCCATGCGCGAAGCGACCCGGAAACAAATCCGCGCGGGCAGGTTGGACTTGATTAGACCGGTGACGACCTTTGCCTCCGGTCTCTGCGTCGCCACGATGATGTGAATGCCGACGGCGCGAGATTTCTGCGCCAACCGCGACAGATGATTCTCCACCTCTTTGGCCGATGTCATCATCAGGTCAGCCAACTCGTCGATTACGATCACGATGAACGGCAGGTGCGTCGGAATGCGCGCCTTTTCTTGCTCGCTTTGCGGTTCAAACCGGGCGTACAGCGTTTCCGTTCCGAGGCTGTTGTAGCCGTTGACGTTCTTGACCCGTGCCTCGGCCAGCAGTTCGTACCGCTCCTCCATCTTGGTGACGGCCCATTCGAGAATCTTCTCCGCTCGAAGCATGTCGGTTACGATCGGGCACATCAGGTGCGGCACGTCCTTGAACTGACTCATCTCGACCATCTTCGGATCGATCAGGATCATCTTGACGTGATCCGGACGCTTGGTCATCAGCAGGCTGAGAATCACCGAGTTGAGGCAGACACTCTTTCCCGACCCCGTCGTTCCGGCGATCAGCAAGTGCGGCATCACCGTCAAGTCGGCCAGCAACACCGCCCCGCCGGCATCTTTGCCGAGAAACAGGGGCAACCCCATTCCCATGGCCTTCTTACCGGCGAGCGTCATGAGTTCACGAAGGCGAACCCGTTCTTTTTCGACGTTGGGCACTTCGATTCCGACCGTGTTTTTTCCGGAGATGGGAGCCACCACGCGGACCGCATGAGCCTTGAGCGCTCGTGCTATGTCATTGGCCAGCGACGCGACCTGTGAGACCTTGATCCCGGCTCCCAGCTTGAGCTCGAACATCGTGATCACCGGACCGGTATCAATCTCCACCACGCGAGCGTCGAGGCGAAATTCCTCCAAGGTTTGCTCGAGCACCTTGGCCTGCTGACGAACGCGGACCTCCTGCTGCGCCGTGAAACCGTACTCCGTCTCGTGCAACAGGGAGATGTCGGGCAAGCGCCAGTTTTCGATCTGGCGCGGATACGGACTCGCAGCCGCGGCGGCTCTACGCGACGGGAAGTTCACGACCGGCCCGGTCGCTTTTCTGGCACGCAGAAGCTTGGCTAACTTCGACGACTTCTTTCCGGCCTCCTTCGGCGGGTCCGGGTCTTCGACTTCATCCTCCTCCTCGTGCTCGCCCTCGCATTCGTCCTCGTCGGCCGCCTCCTCGTCCAGCGGAACTCCACGCTTCCGCTTGGACTTGGTCGGCAGCACGGAAGAATCTCGTCGTCCGAAACGACTCCCTAACGTCGCCACGGCCGCGATGGGTACAGCGAGCAACAACTTGCCGGCCGCCCCCGCGATTGCCGCGGGAACGTGCGAACCGCTCCGCATTTTCCCTGGAAGCTGGAGAATCCAGCCTTGTGTCGTAAAGATCATCCCTACGATAAAGCTCGCAGTCAGAACGATGATCGTTCCCAGCCGCGAGGCGTTCTCCGTAAGCAGATTCCCCACAGCGTAGCCGACCAGCCCGCCGTTCCCGACAGGGAGCACCGCCGAAGTCGGAGGCACGATCAAATGGGCCGACGCGGACGTGCACACCACCACAAAGCTAAGACCCAGCAGACGCTCCCAGAAGTTGTCGATTCGGCCACGCATAAGGCGAATCAGACCGGCTACCGTAGCGAACAACACGAAGGGATATGCGCCGAGACCCAGGAATTGTCGAAATCCAAACGCCAGGAGCGCGCCGACGGCGCCGCATGCGTTGTTGGTCGGGTCGTTGTGTGGGAATTGATTCGGGCTAGGCCAATCCCCCGCATCAAACGTGAGCAACGCGGGCCAAAGGAAGAGGGACAACGCCAGCCACGCAATCGGCGGAAGCATCGACCGCGGGGATTGCTGCTGCGACCTGCCGCGCATCGAGAATCCCTTCCGCAAGCGTCGTCGTCCAATTCGCGCACACCGGACCCGTCCCATGCGGACCGCCGCGATTTTCACAGTATCGGCGTTTCAGTGACTAAATCTGGAAGGAAACCCTACACCGGCGGGTCAACGGACGCTCCCGTCTGGGGGTGTGGGCGTCACTTCTTTTTGAGCCGTTCCCAATTGGCATCTGCCTGCTTGATCATCACGGCGGAGGCGGCCTGGAACTTCGTCTTCTCGTCCTGATCGAAGAACAAGTAGGTCGTCCCATCGACGACGACAAAGACGCGAGGATCCGCGGGATAGCGTTTCATGCGTGATACCCCCTCAGCGCAGAATCCTCCGTACGCCGGCAGATACTTCTGGGGATCTTTCGAGAAAGTCGCCCGCGCCTCGGCGCTCACGAAGTGATAGGTGAGTCCACGAAACCGGTGGCGAAACTTCTTCTGCCCTGCCACGGGCACCTCTAACGAATGGTACGACACGGCGCAAAACCCCTCCAGTTGCGGTCGATCGTACAGCTCGCGGGCGCGATCGATGTAGTGGAACGGCTGTAAATCGTACGCCCGTTTCGCCCGCGCGGACGAGAACAAAAAGAGCTGCCCCCCCTCAAGGGCGAACACCGTAGGATCAGGGGGCAGACGGTTCCCATACGGCCCGCCGAGCGCCGTCGTGCAAAGGCCGCCAAACTGTGGCGCGAAATTCTCAGGGTTCCGGTCGAACGAAGTCTTCATCGCCTTATCAGCAAAATAGTAGACGTCGCCGAGGTAGTTGCTCTGCCATTGCGCATCGCCCTTCACCGGCATCCTGCGAAACTGATACGACACCGGACAGTATCCGCCAATCGCGGGCTCGACCTCCTTATTCTCAGCGTTTACCTTCAACGGGGAAATCAGCGCGACAGCGATAGCCACCATCACCGCGGAACACATCATTCCGCTGAGGCCGTTCTTGGAACACATTCGTTTATTCTCCACCAACTGTACCGCTTGTATGAACGTTGGGCTTCTGCCGGTCCTATCGGCACAAACACGTCCTCGCCTTGTCCGATGCCCGCATCCCTTGTGCGACCATCAATCGATCGCCTGCGTAGCGACGTCGTGAACCGCAAGCTTCGGCTCGCCGCGCAGAATCGCGAGCATGTGCTCCCTTAGAAACGGCACTGACGCGAATCCCGAATGACCACCGGCGTTGCCGGCCGCTCGCAGGTCGGGCGTCCACCGAATTTCCTGCAACCGATCATAGGCCCCCACGTCTTGGGGCGACAACGACCGTGGCCTGGAAAACCGCATCCGCCCCGCAGCCGACACGAAGCGGCGGTCCATCGTGCCAAAAACGCGCGTCCCGAACCCGAGGATCACGCGATCTCGCTCGCTCACCAGAGCGTAACACCGCTCCACAGACCGAAGCGCCGGACCGAGATTGTAGGTCGGTGAAAGTGCCGAGCACGCCAGGACCAGCGTCTCGATCTTCACACGACCGTCGAGGTGCTCGCAGGCCCACACGGCGATAGCCGTCCCGGCGCTGTACGCGACCACGTGTATCGTCGTTTCCGGGTGCCTCGCGCGGAAGGCAACCAGTTGCTCGGCGAACTCCGCCGCTTTGCGCTCGCTACGGCTGCGCCAGCATAAATCTATCCAGATCACTCCCGGTAGTCCGAACTGCCAGCGTACCGCGACCGTTCCCGGAGCGTCGTTGCGTCCGCGCCACGCCCGTCGAAGCAGGATCGGCACGGCTTGAAACCCGCCGACACCGTCCACGACGAACACGACCTCGCGATCGATCGAGCCAACGGTCTTGGGAACGCCGCGGCGCACCAAGTCGGTAACGTACGCCCCAACGAGCGCAACTCGATCTCCGAGAAAACTCATGTCGCTTTCCACACTCCGGTCATGAGATGCCCTGCGTCAATCGTGCGAACACCTGTGATCTCTTCAGAGAGTCAAGAAAACGAACCTGCGAAATGCCCATCTCGAAACGACACACACTCCCCAGCGCGCACCACGAGCATGGGAAGGTCCGTGCGGTAGCTCTCCC
>JADFRO010000338.1 GCA_022561255.1 Planctomycetota bacterium
TGTATATCGAATGTTGGTGAACTGTGGTTCAAAGAAACGTGGTAGCAAGCCATCCACACGAAGCAACCCGGCCCGTGTGAGGCGTATGTCGTCGCCATTGATCTCGGCGAATCCATCGTCGACAAGACTCGAAAACGGCTTGGCGAATCGCTCCGTGATCTGCACATCAAACTTGCTCTTGAAGTAACCGGCGCTTAGGCGACCGAGTTTGAGCTGCAAAATCATCTCCCGGATCAGGCTCTGCTCCTTCGTGATCGGCAGCGCGCGAGAGATTGGTAGCTCGCCCCGGTTGATACGTTCGATGTATTCCTCCCACGAGTCGGCGTTTTGATAGTGAACGCCACCGACGTGGCCAAAGGACGCGACACCGGTACCCACCAGGTCGGCGCCGTGCCATAAACCATCGCGATAAACAAAACCGGACCGATCGGCGTCGCCGTTGGTCGATGCTGCGTCGGGCAACGGTTTCGCGAGTGTGTACGCACTGGAAACGACGTACCCAGCCGCCTCAAACGCCGCGAATGCGTGATCGACCCACGCTCGCTTCGTTGCCCAGCTTGCGACCGGTGTGGCTTCGTTCGACGCGCTGAACTCGCGCGCGAGGATCGTGTTGTGCGGAACTTCCATCTGATAGATCGTGACGCTGTCGGCGTCGAGCTTGATCGCCTTTTCGACGGTGTCGCGCCACTTCTTCTCGGTGTCGCCGACCATGCCGGCGATCAGGTCGATGTTGATCTGATCGAAGCCGACCTCGCGTGCCCACTGGTAAGCCTCAAAACATTCCGCGGAGCGATGGGCTCGACCACCGATTTCCAAAACGGCGTCGTCGAAGTGCTCAATGCCGAGGCTCAGTCGCGTTGTACCGATGGCCTTTATGGTTTCGAGCTTGCTCTTTTTGAGCGTGCCCGGTTCGCACTCGAACGTGACCTCGCGAGCGTGCTCCCATTTCCAGTGCCTGCGGATCCGATCGATCAAACCGGTAAGCTGCTGACTGCTGAGAAACGACGGCGTGCCGCCGCCGAAGTAAACGAAGTCGAACTCGCGTTCCGCCAGGGCGGCGCGCTTCGCATACAATTCGACCTCGCGCGATAGGGCGTCCAGGTAAATTTCTACGTCGCTCGAGTTTTTGTCGGTGTAGACGCGGAAGTAACAGAACTTGCAGCGCTTGCGGCAGAACGGAATGTGTAGGTAGAGACCCAGCGGAGCGGGGCGACGTTCATCGGTAGCGCTATGGGGTTGGTCCAGTGCGCTGGTGATCGCGGGTACGTGTTGAGGTGACCAGACCGAGAACGGCGGGTAGTTCGCGACAAAATAGCTTCCCACCTGCGTTTCGTGGTCGTCGTTTAGAACGTCAAGGCCCATAAACAACTCGCAAGATAGGAAAGGCTGCGTCTTCCACGGCCCGATGCGTGGCGTACGCACGACCAACAAGACGATCGCACCGATTCCCGCACGGTTCGTCCGATCCGCAGTATATCACAGAGCCACTATGTTGACTTTGTAACAAACTGTCAGAACGGCGTCGACGAAGGAACCCGAGCCTCTGGCTGCAGCCCGCGCAGTCGCACCACCACGGAAACGGAAAACGACGTTATGCAAGTGCGGCGTGGTATAGCTCCAACAGTTCCGCCTCGCCCACCGGTACCGGATTGAATTGAGCCGTCCACTGCTGAGCAGCCTCCTTTGCGAGCGACGGGAGGATTCCTTCCGATACGCCGCACTGCGAGAGTGATCGCGGTAGACCGGCTGCGTCGACAAACCCGCCGATGCGCGATGCGAGCCGATCTGCATCTTCATTCAGCGCTGCGTACAGCGTGGGTTCGTTGCGTCCGTTGAAACGCACGACGTGGGGGAGCATGATGCCGACGGCGACGCCGTGCGTGATTCCGCATCGCGCGGTCAACGGATTCGCGCAGGCGTGCGCCGCGCCGAGCATCGAATGTTCGATGGCTGCTCCTGCAAGGTGCGCGCCGAGTAACATGTCCGCTCGCGCAGCCGCGTCAGTGGAATCGTACATCACCGTTTCATAGCTTCTTGACAGTCGCGACCACGCCTCGCGCGTAAACTCCAACGACACCTCACCGCGGCGCGTTGTGACCGCCGTTTCCACGGCGTGCGAGATCGCATCGATGCCGGTCGCGGCTGCGACGGCTTTGGGCTGGGTCAGCGTCAAGTCCGGGTCGAGCAGTGCGACGCGGCACGCCACTTTTTTGTCGCCGCAGGCCATCTTGGTTCGCGTCGCCGGGTCGCTGATCAACGCGAACGATTGCGCCTCGCTGCCCGTACCCGCCGTCGTGGGAACCGCGATCATCGGCAGCATCGCCTTGGTCGCCTTACCCACGCCCCAGTAGTCTTTCATCTCGCCGCCGTTGGTGTGGATGAAGTTGATCCCCTTGGCGCAGTCCATCGAACTGCCGCCTCCCAAACCCACGAGCAAGTCGATGGGCCGGCCGCGGGCGTTGGTCTTACGAACCGCGTCGACACCATCGCTGACGTGTTCGGTCGTGGGGTTCTCGGCGACGCGGTCGAATAGGGTTACCCTAAGACCCGCCTCGCGCAGCGATGCGATCGCTCGGTCGACGTGACCAGCCGCGACGATTCCCGGATCGGTGACCAAAAAGACGTGGGTCGCACCCTCTCCCACCGAAATCTTCCCAAGCTCCGTCAAAACACCCGCTCCGAACACCGCACGCGTTGGCGAGCGAGAGAGAATGTCGGGTAGCGTGTTTTCGTCTTTGCTCATGGTCGCTTCGGCGGGATTAACGGTTCACGGGCTCACGCCGCCGGCTCGATTTGCAGCGCTCGCCGGCGGTAGAGGTGTTCAAACAGATTCCCCTCGTGCGGCTGATCCCAACTGAGCTGGTACGTCGGGATCGCGCCGATGTTGAGACGATCGATGTTGGCTGATGACATCAACGAGCGGATCAAGGATTCATCGGAAGTTATGGCTGAGACAACCAGCGACGGACCGATCGCCTCGGCCATTTGCCCGGTTTCGCACGTGACCACCGACGCGAACGGGAACAGAAACTCTCGATTGGCCAGTGCGTGGTCTCGATCGTCGCAACGAATAATCGTCGGAAGAAGATAGGCAACGCGGCCTCGATGAACCAACCGCGGGGAGCCGCGACGCTGCTGAGTGACGTCGATCGCACCGTCGGTTTTTAGGTCGTGATCGATCGCTTCCGAGATGCTTTGCGCCGTGGCGGCGCTCGCAAACGCGGCGATCGTCGCATCCGGATCGTCGACGGGCAGCGGCGCGACCTTCGCAAACCGCTGAGCCAGCGCATCGGCGATCGCTTCGGCGTTGCGCGGCGTCCACACACCGGAAGCGTTGATGCACGAACGACCGCCGTTGGCTGCGATCGATCCGGCGATCACGT
>JADFRO010000339.1 GCA_022561255.1 Planctomycetota bacterium
CCACCGAATCAGACTCCGCAAAGGATAAACCCCGACGGATTATACCCTGCACGCGGAACGATCTCCAAGAGGGGGCACTTTTGAGCGTTAATCGGCGGCTGAACGCTACGCCTGCGGAACAAGGCAGACGTCCTGAATGCTTCGACCGATCATGCCGGACACGTTGATGGTCACGTGCGGCTGTTTCGGTTTGCCCGGGGACCAGCAGATCAATCGGTCGCGAAGATCGTTGGTGGCCACGATCAGATCGGGCGCGACCTCCACGCGGCGCAGCGTTTGGCCGCCCGCCTCGTAGTGACAGGTGAAGCTGTCGCCGACCACGCGTGCGTAAACGTACAAGGCTGTATCGGCGAACACCAGACGCCTCACGCCGTGGGACGCGAGCATCTGCACGGATTCGACCGGCCGCTTCATACCACGATGCAGCACCTCCGGAGCGTTCTCGCTCCCACCGCTCCAGCGCAGAAGCTCTCCGTGACTATTCCCTGCGAAAAGCGCCTCCGGCGTCGCGCATAAGGCGGTGATCGTACCGTCACTGCCGGTGTGAACTCGCTGCGGCACGTCGGTTGGATCGCCTGCTGCGAACCGGATAACTTGATCGTCAATCGAACAATAGACCACGCCGTCCAAGGCCTGCACACCGCGAACGGCCCGGGCATTAAGTGTTAACCGCTCGAACCGGACCGTCATCGACGACGGATCGGAGAGCTTCCATTCACACAGACCTAGTTCCGAGTGCGACGCGAAAAGGCGATCGCCCGCTATCGCCACGGAGTTGAAGCCACCGCGCACAGCCGGGACGTGCTCCACCGAATATGTTTCGCTTGCGGCCTCGCCGTCAACGTGCCAAAGGTAGACACCGGTAGCCGCCCCGAGCAAGAGTTCAGCGCCGCCCTGAGCGTTCGTGATGACCTGAATCGAGCGAACCGGACCCGCCATGCCACCGACTTTGACACGACGAACTGGGGCTTCACCCTCGCGCGGATCGAAAAAGAGTAATTCATCTCCGGCGGCGACAACGATCCACCGCGTCGTCGAAGCCGGGGTATCGGCTGCGAACAGCGCTTCATACAGCTCGCCTCGCTGACTTTCGGTGAACGTCCGAAGCAACTCGGGCAGTCCGACGTCCGGCGACGCCGTCGCAAGCTCGCTCAATCGACCCAACGTGGATGCCAAGTCGTCGAGGTGCTCCTCGCGCGCTCGACCAAGTGCCCGCTGCAGCTCGTGAGCGGCGTCGTGCTTGACCTTACGCGCCGCAGCCGATTCGCGCTCCTTTTGAACCTGACGCAGCCCGGTCGACTCGAACCGCACCGTCGGTGGTCGCGTCTGGGTCAGACCGGCGGAGAAACAGGCTGCCTTGAGCGACTCCGCAACGGCATCCGCTACGTCGTCACACGCGCGAGCGTTCACAAGAGAAGCCGCATCGAATCGGGAGACGCACTGCCCGAGCGCCGAGCGAACGGCCGGCTGCAGGTACGCCGTCAATCCCTTGGCCTGAGCAACGCGGCGGCTTCCCATAACGGCGCTGAGAAACGAGCGTAGTTCGCTTCGCTCGGGAATCACGCTGACGCTCGCACGAACCTCAGCCTTGCACGAAAAGCCGTCGCGCGACTGAACCGTTTCCGTCTCGAACGCGACGTCGATCGGCGTCGCTCGAACGAACGCGACGGTATCATCCTGACCGCCTTGGACGATTCCACCCGGCGCCACGACCTTGTCCTCGCCCGTGTCGCTCGTCACCATCGCAGCCCATGCTGAGGGCAGATCGCAAGAGCGGTTGAGCAAGCTAAACAGCTCCGACCCGGCTACACGCAGAGCGACGTTGTTTGCTTCCTGGAAGAAAAGTTGTGGATCAAATTTCGTGGACATCGGTCCAATCTCTGTACTCACCTGCGGCGAAGCACGATCACTACCGTGCGAAGCGCGCTCGACGACTCACCCCTTAACCTCGGCCGTCGGTGAACCTCTCGAATCGAATCAGGTCCGCCGGATTGACCGAGGGCGGCGTCTGCTCGATCACCGAAAGAACGTCCGCCATTGTGATGGGCCTAGCCTCTTTACCACCCACCGCCTCGAGAAACGGGCGCTGCGCCGATTGCTGAGCGACGCTCTTGATGTCGGCTCCGCTGTACCCTTCGAGTCGATCGCACAAAACTCCGAACTCCACGTCGTCAGCCAGCGGCTTATCGCCGAGGTAAAGCTCCAACATTCGGTATCGAGCCGGCGCGTCGGGCAGGCCCACGTAGATTTTCGCGTCGAGCCTTCCCGGCCGCAGAATCGCGTCGTCCAGCATCCAGGGCTTGTTCGTCGCCCCTACGAATAATAGGGCCCGCTCCGCCGTGCGATCAAATCCTTCCAACTCCTGCAAAATCTGGGGCACGACCCGCTGCATGACAGCCGAGCTTTCGCTCTTGCGCCGTGGGACCAGAGCGTCGATTTCGTCGAGAAAAATGACCGAGGTGGGCTCCGCCTTGGCAGCCTCAAACAGCTTCCGAATGTTTTGCTCCGCTTCGCCGACCCATTTGCTGAGGATTTGGGCGGCGCTGACTACGAAGAATGTTGCGTCGATCTCGTGGGCGATGGCCTTGGCGATCATCGTCTTACCCGTTCCCGGTGGGCCGTAGAGCAGAACGCCACCGCCGACGGTGATGCCGTACTTGCCGGCCAGTTCCGGATGCGCGAACGGATAGATCATCTTGAGGCGAACGTCTTGCTTGACGTCCTCGAGCCCGGCGATGGCGTCGAAACCCAGTGACGGTTTGTCCTTAACGATCCAATCCGAAGCGCTGGATTCGCCGTCCTCCTCTTTGTCTCGCTGGCGGGCAGTACCCGCCCGACCACCTCCCGCACGTCCCCCGCCGCGCCGACCGGCACCGCGTCCGCCCGCTCCGACCGCACCCTGCTCGTGAAGCTCATCGCAATCTCTTGCCAGATCGATCAGACCGGCTGCGAGCTCTTCGTGCTGGCGACGGGCTTCGGGCGATTTCGTCGATTCCGCCATCTCGACCATGCACTCCGCCGCATCGACGAGATAGGTCTTGGCCGCGAGGTAGTCACCCGCCTTGTAGGCCGCGACGCCCTTGCCCTTCAGTCGATCGAATGTGGCGAATGAAACAGTCATGGCAATGTGACGCTCTTGATCAGCGGCACTCGGGTCCAAGGCCTGCGCGGTACCAATCTATTCTCCGTCATCGTCGTTGCGCTATCGTTTGGCAAAACCGACAATCAACAGCAAGAGTCCTAAGAACGCGAACAGCGACAGCGCGACGACGAAGATCTCACGGAACCAGCCACTCGAGAAAACTCGCCCATGCCCGTCGACCTCTTGTCCAAAGCCACCGGAAAACATGAAGACCAGCGGCAGACCAAG
>JADFRO010000025.1 GCA_022561255.1 Planctomycetota bacterium
CCATGGGCACCGCTGGGCCCGCAGCTTTGGCAGCGAACACCTTGCCCACAGCTTTCCGCAGCCCTTTCGCACCATCGATCACACACAGCACGCCCGCTGACACGTTCAGGCCACGATCGAGCAGGATCCGCAGAAATTGACTGCACACCCGCTCGTTCTCCGTGCCCGTCTGCACGAAGCCCAGAACCACCTTTTCGCCTTTGATCGTGACGCCCTACGCAATCACCATCTCGTCATCGCCGAAGGTCTTACCGTCAAGGAACATGGCCACGACGTCGTAGCCCAACAAGTTCCGCTCGGCCAATTCCGCCAGCTTCTGCCCGACGCCCGTTTGAACCGCCGCGCCTTCGCTCATCGTACGCTGTCGTTGGTCAACCAACATCCGATTCGCCATCGTTGGTACGATAGGAACCTTGACGGCTGGAGCTTCGAGCAAAATCTGAGGACGTAAGAAATCGCTGGACCAGTACAGGGGGCAAAGAATCGGTGGACCAGCACAGTCGAGCTGCGCGCGACTACGATCCAGTGAACCCGGTCTGCAGCCACGCCCAGTCGCGCAGATCGACATCACCATCCCCTTCGACGTCGGCACAGGCACACTCGGGGGCAGCTGTCTCACCTGGCGCGGTCACGCAATTCTGGAACGCCTGGTGGTCCGCTAGATCCACGACGGCGTCGGCAACGCAGTTGGCAGGCAACACGGAGATGGAGAGGTTACGCTGTTGGAGCATGCCGGGGGCAGTGAGGGAGACGCTGGTGGCGAGAACTTCCGGGTTGCTTCCCTGCTTAACGTACAGTAGCAAATCCTGTTCGAGGCGAGCGGCGTTGGGACTTTGCGGGCTGCCGGCCACGGGCGCTTCGAGCCGGACGCGGAGTACGTAGTTGTTGCCGGCGGTTCCGCCCTCGCCCATGCGGTATCGTCCCACGGGCTCGGCTACGCCGTTCACGCGGCCTATTACTGAAACATTGTCCAAGGCGGTGATGACGCGACCGTTGATGGTCACACTACCGTAGAAGATGGCATCGGGCTGTGGTACGCCGGCGAGTCCGACCGTCACAACCGTAAGCACCAAGGAAAGGGCCAAGGCAGTCCCCACGCGCCTAGAGACGCGACTCGTCTGTTGCAACGAGGTTGTTTTGAAAGTTGTCCTCATCTCGCTAGCGCCCCTGTCTCGTTGAAGTCTGCGGGCGCGAAACGGAATCCGCTCGCTCGCTGGACTTAGGTTCCACAGTCAGTTCGTCTTCTTTGCTTTTCTCTGGTGTCGAGGCGGACGACGCACAGCCGGAGTAGCCGTAGCTGGTCATGTTGAGTTTGATGTCCGAAGTTCCGCCGCTTCCGTCGCCATGGATGAAAACATCGATCCCCCCGGCGGGGTCTGCGCCCTGCAACTCCGAACCGGGAATGATGAGCACCCACCTGGTGTTCCATACCGAGCGTCCTGTTAGTTTGAAGCTGGTATCGCAGGCACCGGCGGCGAAATCGCACGCGGCGACTGTCGGAATCAGTCGGCGGCGAACAAGCGCCTCTGCACCTCCAGCGAGTGAATCCCATGGCATCCAGTCCGCCCCTTCCAACGTCGCTTCATTAAGCGGGAACGGAATTGGAAGCGTCTGGTCGAGCAGGTGCCACACGCGAATGGGTGCGTCGGGGCACGTTGGTGTTCTCAAAACGTCCGCTCCCACTGGCAGCAGATATACGTTCACCTGGTTGTTCAGTGGTGCGCCCGGATAATCTACGAATCGCACGCCGTAATGGTGCAGTTTGATCGCGAACCGATCCGAGGGAAGAGTCTCGTCACCCGTTGACGGTTCGCCGAAGAAGTTCAGTCCGCTTTGAACGGTGGTTCCAAACGGAATGACAAGTCCTGGGTTGATCGATGGGCCACCCTGAAGCGGTTGGGCAAACAGGTTGTAATCCAAGAGCGTGTTGATGTTGCTAACTCTGAGGCTTTCGAGCGTCGCTCGCCACTCGTCATCAAACTCGGGCGTGTTGGGAATGCGGAACTTCTCCCATCGCAAGCTGAACGTGCGGTCGAACTCAGTAGGGCTATTAAACCCGAGCTGCGAATCAAGTGCCGCGAAATTTTGGTCGAGTTGAGCGAGACTGTCGCTCAGTCCATTGCCAATTTCGGGGGTACACGTTCCCACTGCACCGCATGTAAACCGACCAAGCAATCGCTCCTTAACAATTTCAGTCAGGAAGCGCTGACCCGCCTGAGTGTCGGATGCGAGAAGGTTGGTCTCGTAGTCGTAGGCGCGGGCCGCGAGGAAGACGTACCGGGCAGCCATGTCAAACTGCGCGCGATACTTCTGAATCGCCTCGTTCCTAAAGACGCGGAACCCGGCGTCCTGATAGCGAAGTTGGCTAACCTTGACGGCCGTGTTGCGTCGGAACGTCGTACGTTCGTTGAGCAATCGCAACCCTCGTCCCAGAGCAACTTGATACCCTCCGATCGCTTGTTTGACCGCCTCAGCAACAGTGTAGACTTGAAGGCGTTTGGCGATTTCTTCGCGGACCAGTTTCTGCACGACCGAAACCTGGTTCACTGCAGCGACATTTTGCTCCGCTCCGATTATTCTGATGGCGTTGGCCGTTTGAAGGTTGGCGAGGGTTTGATCCAATCCCAGACCGGTGACCATAGCGGCCTCTTCCAGGGCGGTAAACAGCTTGCTGGTCACCACAGCGCTCGCCCCTACAATGCCTCTGATCAGCGCGCCGGGGTCGAGAATAACCGTGAGGCCAGCGCCGACGACTTTGGGAGCCGTGTCCGACGCTACGAACGCCGTGTCCTTTACGCTTTCCTTGATGTTGGCGAAGGTACGCTCGGCAATCTTTGCTGCGAGTATTCCGGCTCGAAGGCCTATTTCTTTCTCAAGCTCGTCGTTTCTAATTGTTAGAATCGTGTCGTGGAGGTTGTATAGGTTTGCGAGCGTGTCGACTTCGCATTGGATTTGATCCAGGTGCCGTGAGTATTCCTCGAAGGCTATTTCATACTTCCCCTTCGCCTGTAGCAGTTCCGACCTAGCAAGCTGAATAGCGCCCGGTTCCGGTCGGGAGAGCCAGCCGGAGGGTTTGACCATCCCGAATTGGCTCTTATCGACCGTGAACTTTACGACACGCGTCGGGGTGAACCCTTCGGGGGTCTTCAGCTCCGTGACCGCACCAGTTTGCGGATCGATTGACGTTCCCTTAAATACTGCGGTGAAGGTCGTCTCGTCAGGGGGGAAATCACGACCGAAGAGAGCCGAAGGGTCGATGTAGTCAAAATGGAAGATGTCGGGACACTGCCCGGCGGGACATTCAGCGGAAGTGTACGTTGCGCCGGGGCCTATGTCCTCGGAGTAGGGACGACCAAAGATTTCGATTAGGCGGTTGGTGAAATCAGTCTCGCCCTCGTCGGTGAGCGTCGCGAAGTTGGCGCTTTCGTCCTGAACCGCGCGCAGACGCCGTGTGTTGTCATTGGCGTAGTTGAACGCGCGAACGGCGTTAGTCGAAGCTTCAAGAGCTCGCGTGAGAATCTGTTCAAAGTGGGTCTTGCCTGCGTCGATCTCACTGGGATCAAGTCCGAACGGAACGACCGTCGTCGCAAGACCCAACGGGTTCAGCCCTTCGCCCGCGTTGCTAAGGGTTGTTTGAATTTCGGAGAAGGCGTCCGCGATCTCGCCGATCTCAGTCACCGTCGAACGATCGACCTTACGGATTGTGTTTTGATGGTCCGGATCGTCGTCGTCGTCGTCGATGAGCGCGTTGGCAACCATCCAGTCGAAGTACGCCCCTTGGCCGGCGCGGCGCGCCCAGTCGGAAACGCCCCAGCGACGGTCGGGAAACTCCTCGGACGGATCGGGGTAGCCATCTTGCTTGGTTGGATCGGCGTCGTATAGCTCGCGGAAGGTGAGCGAGGTTATCGCGGCGCCGGTTCTTGCCTTGGCAGCAGCCGCCTCCGCAAACTTGCGCTCGTATTGATAGGTCACTTCAAGCGGTTCCTGCCCGGCGATCAGAACGAACTCCGTCGAATTCACCCACTCGAAAACCGGGTGGCGGAGCAAACGATAGTAGCGCTTCATCGCGGTCAAGTAGTGACCCCACGCATCACCGTGACCCTGCGGGTAGGCGTTCAGCGCGGTAAGCTCATCAATCATCTGGTAGTTGTTCGCGTAGGCGATGCGTCCGTCCGTTGAGCCCGGCAGGAAGTTCCACAGCAGCCGGTTGTAGGGGGTCGCGATGACGAAACCGTCCGCGTCGAGAATGGTGTTGGCTTGGTCGCTTCGACCCCGCAGCAGAGCTAGTTCTTCTTCGAGTAAGTCCGCAGTTTGCCCTTCAAAGGAGAAGGCAGCCGTCGGATCGGCTGGTTCTGTTCCGCCAAAGAAACCGATCATGGGGTCCGACGCGTCCGCGAAGGCCTCATTTCCGAGCAGCATGTAGAGCTCTGCGATCTGATTGGTGATCAGCATGAGCGCCATGTTTGCGGGATCAAAGCTGATTCCTTGATCGATACTAAAGAGCCGAGCTCGACCGAGCACCGTTTCATACGCGGGAATCAAATCGAGATTCTGAATGTTCTCCGGAGTGCAGTTAAGCGCGACGGGTGCTTCAAAACGAATGCCCGCCTGCTCGATCATGCTTACGTAGGTGGATGCGGCGACCGTGTGAAAGTCCTTGATTCGTTGGTCGAAGGGGTTGAGGCCGCGCAGTACGCGCTTGATCCAACCCTCAGCCAGCATCGGGTCACTCCAACGACTTATTCGAGTGTTGACACCTGCAAGATGAGAAGCCCAGGGGTCCTGGTCGTCAGGGTTGGCGCTATCGGGAAGGCAATCACCCCCAGTGCAGGGACAGCCAGTGTATCCGCGATAGCGTACGCGCCACCAGATGTCCGAAAGGGTAAACGGCGAGCTGCCAGAAATGATCACCTCGCGCAAACCAGTTCCGTCCTCATATCCTGTGGGTGGTGCGTATTCGTGCCAAGGTCCTAGGTTGCTTTCGGACCATTGCCACGAGTAGATCAGATTTTCCGGTTCACCGCCGCCATCGACGGTGTGTTGGAGAACCTGTTTTTCGTTAAAGGGGCAGGTGGGCACCAAGACGCGAATACGCCCGGGGACAGGATCGCAGCTCACGTTCCACACCTGGACCGTGGGACTGCCAACGGGTGCACACTCGTCCGCGTTTTGGAAGGCAATAACAACCCAACCAGGTTTAATGTTGGGGTTCGCGGCGGAGACAAATTTCTTCTCGGGGTTGGTCAATGGTTCCGTGAGTTGCAAGCGGGAAGCCGTGAACAGGCCCTGGATCGCGCCGACGTAGACCGAATCTTCACTTAGAGCGAGCAACTCGTCCCGGTCTCTCTCGCTCATGATTCCGCGGAACGTCAGAGTGAATCCTTGGTCCTCAATTCGGTCCGGAAACGGCAGCGAACCGCCAATGGTTCCAGAAAACAAGTGCGGAGGGAGATTGCGCAAATCGACACCGGGCGGAATGCACCCGGTGCAACTCGCACATCCACTACAGTCGAAGCTCACTACATGCGTCGTGTCGATCAGGGTGACGCCTGCACTGTCGTGTAAGATTTGGAACGGACCGCATTGATTGCTCTGATCGACGATGGTTTCGCCGATTCGCACCGTACGCGGGCAGGTCGGTTCGTCAGGCCACAAGCAATCCAACGATGGCCAATCCGGTCGATAGATCAATGGATAGGGTTCATCATAGTCGCAGACGCCGCCGGGGCAGTCCGTCCCCAGGTCGTCACATATTTGTCCGTCGTTTGAACCACCAATGCACACGAACCCTCGCCAAGGCTGACATCCAACGTCACCGCCTTCAATCCAGTTCTCAAACAGTCGAATTGCGGCACCCGCCCCTCGACAGACAGAGGCAGAGTCTCCGGGGAGTCCATTACAGTCGCTATCGTCCGTACAAGTATCTCCACTGAGACTTCCACCGACGCACCACTGCCGCGGATTGAGCGTGTCGTCGCCGTACCCCTCTGCCGCCCAGATGACACCGGTCCGATCGACAAAGACGCCGTCCCTCGTACAGATACTATCCCCCGGGCAATCGGCGCCTGACGAACAAAGCGTTCCGTCATTCGTGCCCCCGATGCATACTTTAGCGACCTGGGTCCTTGGCTGCGGCGGTGTCTGGGTGTCGAGGCAGGCGCCAGCGCCCAGGTTCACTGGGAACAGCGGTTCGAGTGGTAAACCTGCAACGACCGGAATTCCTGCGGCTATATCACAGCTACAGTCGTCATTTGTGGTGCATGGCGAGTTCGCATTGAGCGAACCGACGCAGATGTCAAGGGCGCAGTCGTCCCCACAGACGCCGTCACGACAATCGGTATCATCCACGCAAGGGTCGAGGTCGTTGTCGCCGCCAAAGCAGCGCTTGGCCCCGCAAACGTTTTCAGCATTGTCGCAGCTTACCGTTCCCTCGCACACCTCGTCGCCCAAACAGCAGTCGTTGATGTCGGCGCAGGGCTGCCCCATGAAGACTCCGCCGCTGCAGGTGTTTTGTCTGCCATCAACGCAGAGGCTGGCGGACAGGTCGCACTGGTTATTGCTGACGCAGTCGTCAACATTAAAGCAGCTAAGACTCGTATCGGACGCGCCAACACAGACGCCTGGAGAAAGGTCGATGGGAACGCAGCGACAGGTGAAGTCGCCCTCGTCGCAACAGTCGAGATCCTCCGTGCAGCTTTCCTCGGGAAAGAGCGTCGGTTCGCCGCTGATGACGCGCTCGCATATCATTTCGGACGCAATGGGGAAATTGTTGCAGTCACATTCTGAAACGTCGCCGCAGAGGCGCCCCTCCGATGCGCCGCCGATGCAACGCATGACATCGCAAAGACAAGCCGAATCGCTGCAATCGCAACTCGGGTCGGAAAAGTCGCAAGCGCAAGTGGGATCTATTGTGTCGCAGGTGCAGTCGGGGTCGATCGCACTGCACGTTGCGTTCACATCAAGGCGTTCCTGACATTCACACGTCTCAGCCGGTCCAAACAAAAATTGCGTGTAGTCGAACGTCGCAAGTCCTAGCTCTCCAAAAACCTTGTGGACGCCCATTGCCCAGGGCGTGGGTTCTGCCCCAAGACTCGCTACGGATAGTGGCGGCACGTCGGGGTACTGCACAATCACGTATGGGTGTCCCGACGGTGCATCCCACGGGTTGTCATCGCGGACGGCGTAAACTCTCCCGTCGCCGCCGGATGAGAGCATGATTGCGTGTTCGTCGTTGGGATTCCATCCAAGATCGTTGAGTTGCTCGGGCTCGCTATCGGCGAAGTCGCCGCGACGATAGATCGTCGCTCCATCGGGATACTTTCCGGCGCCAGAGCGACTTGCGACCACGATTTCGAAGTCACCCGCCGCGTCTTCACGAGGATCCAAGGCGTCCGGCCAAACCGGGTTGTATACGCCGACCTTGGTTGGCCAAAAAATATCGGTAGCGAAGCGGCCTTCCTCGAACCACCACGCTTCAAGCGTCCCGTGGAAATCGCCGGAGTTGACAGGGAAGATCTGCCCGGTCTGTATCCCCGTGGGAGGATCGCAACCTGGGAGCGTTTCGTCATAAATACACGGAGCGAATGGTTGCCCCACGTGCAAGTAACCGTAAGGCGAATTACGTGTGGTCAGATCGTGATCGGCGTCGCTGAGCATTGTCCCGATGAGCCAGTCCAGCGCGCACTCGCCGCCGGGACAATCTGCTGGCTCTATGCACGGGCTGCCGCTGCTAGAGCCACCCACACAAGTCGCATCGACAAACACGGATTCGTGATCGCGGTTCACCGCTTCGATCACTTCGAACGTGACCGACTCACGGAATGTGGGTTGCGAGGCGAGCTGGTTACACATCACACCGCCCGCATCAACGCGTCGGTCAAACCTTAGCACCGCGAAACCTGGGTTCTGCATCGTGAAGTTGTTTTGCGCAGTAACCTCCGCAAGTACGAGCGGAGCACTCTGAAACATCATCTCTGCAAGGCAATAGTCAGCGATGTCTTCCGAGATTGGCAGATCAACAAGCGGGGGATCGGGCTGGCCGGCGTTGTCGATCACGAACGTCTGCGGATCGAGCGGCCAGTCAGACGCATACCTGCGATGTGAGATTGGCCAGCAATGATCCAGCGGCGTTTCTCCCAGCGTCGATTGTTCGTTCCAGACGATCTCCAATTTGAGATGATCGGCTTCGGGTCGAATGGGCCAGATTTCCAGCGGCTTCTCAGCACGCTGGAACGCCGCGGGTGCAGGGGTCGGCGATCCGAATTCTTGATTATCCTTGAAGACCGCGTTGCAATCGGCACCTGCGGGAATCTCAAACTGCTGCCCCACGATGCCGTTGAGAATATCGACCGGCGGCTCATTAGTGATGTGGATGACCTCCAGTCCGGCGAGCGACCCCTGGAACCCCGCTGCCCAGAGGATGACTATGTACCCGTCTTGGACCACGGTATCGAGTAGGGAAACGGCCCACTTCCCGGATCCACCCGATTCGAGTCGCAGATGCGCCCCCGAACCATTGGCTGGACTGAGCCCACCGTCGGGGCGTTTGCGAATGACACTGTTCCACTGGACCGTCGGTGTCTTGCTTGAATCAATGACTAGCTGGTAAGACTCTGCACCCGCAGCGATCGTGATGTTTCGGAAGACGTTAACGTTGTCGAGGCTGTAGGGAAATGGCGGACTCGGAGCCAACCGATCGACCTCCACAGGAAGATCGTTTGTCAGGAAGTACTGCACAGCCGGGAGAAGCAATTGACTTCCCCCGCTGTCGCGCCAGGTTACGTCTACCGGGATGAGATCTGTCGACGGTGCCCGTTCGGTAGCAAAGAGACGTCCGCTTCCCCCGTAAACATTGTCATATGCGAATGCGAGGTGCGGGGGAATGACGGATGTATCAGACGGTATGTCGCATGTACTGCTTTCACGGCAATTCGCATCAGTGAAGCACACAACGCCCGCGTCTGCGCCGCTGGCGCACGTCGCCGGCAGAAGTTCGTCGCCGGTTCCAATGTAGTCGACACCTTCGCTCACATAGTCTTGGCATGCACATGGTATCGGCGCGTTCGGATCGCAGCCCTCGGCCAGTGTGTAGGTCGGCGGGAAGATAATCTCGCCGCCGATGTGGAGCAGACATGCCTCGCCAACGTTCTCTAGGGTTCCGAAGATCGGATGGGTGCGTTGGAAGGTCGATGCGAGTTGTCGACACTCACCACCCCCCGGACAAACATCGAGTTCGAGACTTTCCGAACAGAGTTCACCATCTAGCGATCCGCCATGACAGATTGGCGGGTTGCAGAACGTGACGCAGTTGTCGCACACGTCGCCGACGCCGTCACCATCGGTGTCGATCTGGCTGTTATCGCAAACGCCGTCACCGCCGGGACTCACGGAGTCGCAAAAGGAGCTGTCTTGGCAGGGCTGGCCTAGCTTCGTTGGATCACCCGCGATGCACGTTCCCTGTTTCGCGCCATTCGGAATGCCTGGGCAATTGTCGCAGTCGTCGATTACGCCATCCGAGTCTCCATCCGGGTCGCAAACGTCGCTGCGACCATTGCCGTTGCAATCCTCGACGACCTGGCATATGTCAGGGATGCCCTCCCCACCGCAGTCAAACTGGTCTCCGGCGAGCAGCTCGCAGCCATCCTCGATGCCGTTTCCCGCAGGTACGCATCGCGGGCCAATTTCTTCTACCTCAGGATCGGCCCAACAATCGGATACCACCAAGCACGATTCTCCGCCGTGGGTTCCACCATCGCAGGTGGCGTTCTGGCAATCGGCGCGGACTACGTTCACCGTCTCGATGCCGGAATAGAAAACGGTCTGCACTCCGCCCTCGGTCGAAATCGATTCAACGTGGTCGTCGATCGGGCATGCGGGCTGGTTTTGCAGGTGGTTGTAGTTGATGACGTCAGCCGAAGACGCCCCCAGATCGGCGATCGTGATGATCATGCTGCGCGAAGGCTTCACGTTGTAGGTATCGTCGTCGTCGTCGGTTTTGAGCGGTGTGTCGCCAAGAATCGTCAGCCGCTCAAGCCCCCACATGCAATGACCGTCGTCGGGCGTGACGCGGTCGTCACTCCGGCAATCATTGTGCGCTGAGCACGTGCCCGTGTCGTTCTCTCCACCTACACACTCACCCAGCGGCGTACAATCCCCCGTCGTACAGTCAACGTCAAGTTCACAAGCAGTACCGCCGATGGCGCAAATTCCAGTTACTTGTAACAACAGCTTGTCGTTACCGCGGATGACTCCTTGCGGAGAGATCGCGTAGGGGCCCGCTTGATTTGAGACGAATGTTGCGCGGTCGTTGTCGCCCTCAGTGAGCGACTCTATGATGACGTCTTCGCCGCCACCGTCTGCCAAGTAGCGGTATAAGTCATTACCGGAACCGCCGACCAGCGTATCGTCGCCAAGACCGCCAATAAGTATATCGTCGCCGCCCAAACCCGAAAGTAAGTCAGCGCCATCGCCGCCGATGAGTGTGTCGTTGCCATTTCCCCCCTGAAGCAGCTCTGACGCAAGATTAGTAAGATCCGAGCCAATCACAAGGTCGTCACCGCCGCCGGCAAGCACAATAATTCGGGACAACGATGTGAACTCAGGACCAACGCCCTGAAGTTGGATTGTGTTTGGACTGTTGTCGCCGATAACGAAAATCTGAACAACATCACCGCATAAAATTGCGGGGAACGTTGTTGAGTTGACAAAGACGACACCGCCTTTGCAAAGAATTGTGACATCTTCGCCCGAGCTGATAACGACAGACAAACAGACCGTTCCGGGAGTCCCTGGACATACATTGGTGACGGTCACGGCCCCCAGCGCGTTCGCACCAGAGCCAAGAAGGATCGCGGTAAGCGCAATCATCGCAGCGAACATCTTTCTTTCCACAAACGCGATCATGGCGTGCCTCCCAGATCGACCGGCGTGTTGAGTTCACCGATCGTCGAGACCCGGTGCAACTCAAAGCGACCTGCGCCCCTGATTGTCTCCTTGTGCAACCCATCAACCGAGTCGGTGAAGGTTCCACCCAACACGGAGTCACCCCAGTCCAGCACGCTGCGACCATCCGGCGGAGTAGGGTCGAAAGCGAAACTGAGTACCCGAGTCACTTGAAAACACTCCGAGTCAAGCGCGTTACCCTGCAACGGTTCTCCGAATCGATCGAGACAATCGTGATCGGGGTGAAACTTGTGGCGGAACGGGTTCAGCGGATGGTTCGGGGCGATGATGATGGTTCCTGCAAGCGCTGAGGTGAAATTGCCGCCCGGATCGAATGAAAAACCATCCTCGAACGAAAATGCCGCGGTGGCGATACGGCGGGCGAATGGCTGACCGTTGACGGTCATCGCGCCGTCGAGACTGTCACAAACTTCCGAAGGACAGTCCGGCGTCGCAAGAACGAGAAGCCCCTCGGGCGTCTGAAGCAGCGCTACTTCCGTGAGCATTTTGTACTCACCGGCGTTGCTTAGATGCAAAATGACTGGAAATTCCAACTCAAAGGTGACTGGTCGGTAATCAGTGCTGTTCAGATCGGCGCTGCACGTGCCATTGGCCGCGCCGGCGCAATCGACCGAGTCATTACAGGGTCCGTCGGCGTTGTCGCCGCCGATGCAGAACCCGCGGCAATCACCACTGGGGCAATCAGGCTCGCACATCGTAAGTGCGGGGCATGTGCAGAAACCACCGGTGCACGTTCCCCCCAGGAGACAGTCATCGTCAGTGGTGCAGGTTGCTTCGGTAAAACCACTGTCGCAAACCAAGCTCATTAGGTCGGCTTCGGCCGTTCCTATGCAGCGACTTCGTCCGACCACGCACGTTTCGCCGTCGTTGACACCGCCAGAGCACTGCAACAGACCTGCAAACTGCGGGTTCCCGGCGTCCTGGTTTGTCCAGATTCTCGCTCCCGCGCTGACCCACGCTACGCGATCCATGCGCACCGTCCCAACGTAGAGCCCCGGTCGGTCCGTCGAACCGCCAGCCGAAGCAACACTCCCGCCAAACCCGCCCACTTCCGTTGAGAGTGCGATCAAACGGCGGAACCCGTCCGCCGTCGAGACCTCAAGAAATCCCTGATACAGCGAACCTTGTCGCTCAATATCGACCGTGGCAACGGCGAGTCCTGTCCGTCGAACGCCGATGTCACGCGTAAACACCGGCGTGCTCAGTCCGGCAGGATCCAAAGAGAACGTGTCCGAGCCCAGCGCGTTCCATTGGAGCATCTCCGCCGCAGTGCTACCGTCAGCGATCTCAAGCCAGTAGAGCGGAACGTCGCCGGCGTAACCGGCGAACCCCGTTGGGATTGTGCTCAGCGAGGAAAGGTACGTCGTCGTAACGTCAAGAGCCAACGAACCAAGATTCGCCATGACGGCTTCATGCCGTAGCTGGACGCGCCCGAAGTCAACGCCTCGTCGAGTCGCGACGTCGATGTCGAGCGGACCGTTGTACGTGAAGTCGCCGTCTGCCGGAATCCAGTAGCCCTTTCCCGCGACAGCCTGTGTCTCGCCCGGGACCAGCACGACTGCTCCAGCGGCGTTGATTTCGTAAACCGCAGAAGAATCGAGCCGCGATTCCGGTTGCAAGTACGCGGCAACGGTCGGAGCCCCCGTGTCCTTAACGTACATTCCACGATTATTGAAACCCGGTCGATAGCGAGGGTCGAAACCGCTGGGCATCCCGGTGATCGTTAGCGTTGTCGGCGCCGACGCGAGAATCTGATAGACATTTCCGCCGCGAATGACTCGGAGCGTGGTCACGATAGACGCACCCGGTCCCGGCGGAAACCAGACCCGCCACATGGTGTCGTCGGGCGGCTGACAGTTCAGATCCTCGGGTCCGCTACACTGGCCACCGATCCCCGAAAGCGGTTCAGATGCGCGCATCCAAACGGCATCGATCGGATGACCGACGAAAACGGTATCGGCGTCATCCGGGAAGGCGTTGACCTCGAGAAAAATCGAGTTCCACCCAGTGGTCAGGTCAAAGCTCTGCTGTCGCAACTGGCCCAAGGCAGTTCCGCCCGAGGCAAAAAGGATCACCACAGCAGCCAGGCACTGAAGCGGCAAGAAGTTCTCTTTCGCGGGACGTAGAATTCTCGATGCAATAAGCATGGTTCTTGCCGTTTCTTTTCTAATCCCACCTCAGGCATCGAGCCTGGCATACCACATCGGCGTCACCAGTCGGCCCAAGGCAAGCCTGCACATACCACCATCCCCCAGAGATGTACACATTGCATTGTGCAGTTTCAGCATTTGAGTCTATATCCTCTACGTTCATCAGGCTCAGCGAGCAAAAGGCCTTCGCCGATTGGATGATGGCAACAACGTTGCAACCCTGACTGTTACGACGCTCCCTCGCCACGGGCCCAAAATGCGTAAACCCGCTCGCCGATCCAAAGGAAATATTTCCACCGACCGTGACGTTCCCCGAGGTGCTGACGCTCGCAGCGGCGAGGTTGATGGAACCTCCGCTCGATAGTGTGATTTTGTTTGCCGCGAATATCGTGAGTTCGTCGTCGACAGGCTCGTCAAGGTAGACAAAGTCGCCGTCGCCGAAGTTGAGCCTCGCTCCCCATCGGAAGCTGCCGTCCGGACCCATAAGGCGCAACGTGTCGTCATTTGCGAGTGACGAAATGGTCAGACTATGAGACGTTTCAACGCCCGTTCCAATTCCGACACCACCCGAGGCGCGGATAAGGAACTCGTCATTTCCTGTTGAGGAAAAATCGGCAGCCGTCGAATCGGCCCAAACGTAGGAACCAAGATGCAGGGCTTTTGCTCGCCGCCCGCCGGCGAAGCTGTAATCGCCCGCCGCAGAGTTGTTGAAACCGCCCGGCACCGAAGCATATGCACCACCCGCCAAGTTGCCCTGTCCGCCGCCTATGCTGGACTGGTCGCCCCCGGCGGTGTTTGTCGTTCCGCCCGCCACCGTACTGCGGTCGCCGTTGGCCTCGTTGGCGATTCCGCCGCCGACCGTGCTGTGCAAGCCTACCGCGTCGCCGTTTTGTCCGCCGGAGACGGTACTTCCTTCGCCCGTCGCGGTGTTGCCCGAACCACCGCTCACCGTGCCGAACATGCCAAACGCGTGGTTACTGCGACCACCGCTGACCGTGCCCCAATCCTCGGAGACCTGGTTGGCGCCGGTGTCGCTACCGCCGCCCGCGATCACAACACCAGCTTTCAAGGGGACGACACTGTTACTCGGCGAGCCGCCGATCACGTTCGGCGCTTCACTCAGAGCATCCGAATACTCGAATCGAAGAGCCCGCACGCCGCCTACGTTTATATCAAGCCTGGAACCAGGGACATTGATCACGCCGCCGACGGTCAGATCGCCGGCCGTGCCGAGCCCACCGCCGACAGCCAAGTCGCCAATCATAGCCGTGTTGCCGTCTTCATCGACAACCACCGCCGGGCTTGGATCACCGTCCGCTGCCTCAAGCGTGTTGTTGAACGTGCCGCCCGATTCGCGGGGGCCATCGGGTTCGGCGATTTGAACCAAGCGACTCGGACCCGACGGTGTCACGCGTTCAATCGAAGCCTCGATCACCTCAAGACGGCTGCCTTCAACAACAAGGTCCTCGGTAACAGCCACGCGACTTACCGTGGACCACTTGGCACTGCGCCCACAGGCGCAGCGAGATTCGACGAAGAGAGGTTCGTCATCGAAGATTTCGATGCCGAAATCGAGGACCACTTCGAAACGGCCCTTGTCGACCGCCACACGGGCTTTGTTCGCCTCCCACCCGTCGTAGATCAGCGTCTTGCCGATGCGCTCACCACCTTCGGGCGCATCCCACAGCGTGAACTCGAACTCGCACTGTTTCGCATTGCCGGCCACATCTCGGTCGACCGTGCCGAAGTGGAGAAACAAGGTTCTTCCCTCGTCGGCGCGAGCGAGCCCGCAAACCGCGGTGAGGGCGACAATACCGATACTCAAATTTTTGCGTTGCATGACCTGACTCCAGCATCTTGGCCGATTGGCTAAGTTCTCCGCCTGTTACCTGTGTCAGCGCGCGAGCCGAGCATCCACACGGTGTGGCTGCTCGCCCAAAAAGAACGTACGCCTGAGTTTGTTCAGATGATTCCGGGTACTTGCCCCCTCACGGAAAACCCTGCACGGGAAACCCGCACCGAGTCTACATCCTCCGTTGGATGTGGCTCCATCGTACCAAGTAGATTCCCCAATGTCACGAAAAAAGTCCTCGTATGCAGGATTTTTCAATTTTCTTGTCGTGGATGGCCGAGTGTCAGCATTTGGTCAACGAGGACCGTGTTATGTTGAAGTCCGTTTCGTTGTTTGAAGCGCTCGGGAAGGTGCCTGATCCCCGTGGGGGCCAGGGTCGACGTCATCCGTTGCCGGCGATTTTGACGCTGGCGGCGGTGGCGATGCTGTCGGGGGCGCGCAGCCTGTATGCGATCGCGCAGTTTGGCCGGGATCGGGGCCAATCGTTCGTACGGGCC
>JADFRO010000026.1 GCA_022561255.1 Planctomycetota bacterium
TTTCGGAGGCCCGCGCGGCGTCCAGCGGTGCGTCCGACCTACCATCGGATGAGTGGACCGTTTTTCTCGGCAGCGGCGACGTGTTGCGCGGTCGCGTCGTCGATGGTTTCGACGAGACGCTCGTTTTGGATACACGCGATCTACGACGCGTTTCGATTTCGCTGGAGTCGGTTTCGCGGATCGTTTCGCCACGCGCGCGGCGTGCGGCGTATGACGAATCGCGACGGCTGTTCGAGCGCGCTGGACCCACGGACGACGACGTCGTGCTCTTGACCAATGGCGACGTGCTGCGTGGGTTCGTCGTTGGGATGGACGCGGAAAGTCTGTTGTTCGACACCGGCACGGGTCAGACTCAGGTTCCCCTCCGGCTGGTTCTCAGTGCACGGTTCGCGCACGCTCTACGCCAGACCCCCGATACGCCGTACCTTGTGCTCAGCTTCAAGGACGGTGGCCGCGTGACGGTCGTCGCGTTCGAGTTGGAGGGTGGTGCGGCTGAGGCGCGATTGCTGACGGGCTCACGTGTTTCGGTGGAGATGGATCGCGTCGCGCGGGTCGATCTTGTCGGAGGCCGATGGGAGTGGCTTTCCGAGCATGCCCCCATCAGCGTCGAAAGCGCCTCGATGCTCGCGTTGGATTGGGCGTACGGGGTCGACCGCAACGTTCGCGGCGGTCCGATCGTCGTTGCGGGAGAGCGTTTCCGGCGCGGCTTCGGTGTACACAGCCGCTCTGCGCTCACCTTCGCGTTGAAAGGGCGTTACACCCAGTTCGTGACGTGGTTCGGCATGGACGACGACAGCGGTCCGTTCGCGGACGTTTCTGTACTCGTTCTCGTCGACGGGCAGCGGCGGTACCAGCAGTCCGGAGTTCGCCTCGGAACGCTGACCGGACCGGTCCGTCTTGACGTTACCAACGCGAAGCGAATCGAGCTGATCGTGGAATTCGGCGAGAACGGCGATCTTCAGGACCGCTTCGACTGGGTCGAGCCGGGCTTGGTTCGAGCGAAGTGAGCCGTCGACGCTACGGTACGCTCTTCGTCTCGTCCGTGAATTCGTATCTCTCATGTATGGGGAGCGTGAACTTCTCGTCGGGGAAATCGGGGGCGAGATCGACCTCGAGCACCTTGAACATGAACTGCTCTTCACCTGATTCGTCCATCTCGATGATCTTCGTCTGAATGCCGGTTTCTTTGTCGAACCAATACGTGCTCGTCCAAGTGCCGTTCTTCGGCGTTACCGAGAATACGTACATGTCTTTTTCATCGAGTGACTCACCGGGAAGAAGCTTGAGCGTGTTGTCTGTCAAAAGTTGGCGGAACAGGTCGCTGCCGCCGACTTGGAGAAGTCGATCCGGGTCGTAGTATGCCTTCGTCGCCGTATAGAGCTTATGCTGCTGAACGGTCGACCACAGGAACTCTCCGTCGTGAACGGTGGTGAGCACTTCAGCCGTTTCGAGTCGTTTTCCGTCTTCGATTTCGAACGATAGGTTGTTGAACACCCAGATGCGTACGAGAGGGGCGCCGTCGGTCTTGACGTAGCTGTATTGGATGTCACCCCAGGTCTTTCCGGGCTTACCGGCGGCGTTGGGTATCTCGGTGTCGATCACGACGTAGACACGGTCGTGCTCCTCCCACCGCGCGATCAACTCGTCGACGACGCCTTGCACGGCAGGATCTACCGGGCCTGTGGCGTCGACACCCGCCGGACCGGAGGTGATTCCGGCGTTGGGCCGACGGCAGACGGTGTAGCCGGTCAGCGCCGCAACGATTACGATAAGGATTCCAACCAATGGGATTCGGTTCTGCATGTCCTGGCAACCTCGTATCTTTGAGCGCGCGCTTCCCGCGGCGCCGCTGCGACAGTGTAGCACAGCCAACTCCGTTCGTCGCCGTCACCGTCGGTTGAGTGTTATCGGATCTGGTCCTACGGCAGCCGGGCGGCGCCTTGGTTCGACGCGCTTCTGGTGGAACGCATCCGTAAGCGTTACACTTCGACGATGATCTCGAAGCGAAGAACGGCGGACAATCGGCGGGACGACCGATAAACGAACGAGGGCGCGGAGAACCAGCGATGGCCTCTAGCCGTAGGCAACAAGCCGTCGACACAATCCAAAGAGAACGCGTCAGCGCCATCATCCGAACCGAGGACCAGTCCCTCGCCCACGACGCGATCCAGGCTGCCGTCGACGGCGGTTTTAGGGTCGTCGAGTTCACCTTGACCACGCCCGGAGCTCTGGAACTGATAAGCGTGTTCGCTAAACGGTCGGAGCTTCTCGTCGGCGCGGGCACGGTCATGACACCGGCCCTCGCCCGGCAAGCGGTTGAGGCCGGGGCGAGTTTCCTGGTATCCCCGATCTACGATCGCGACGTTGTTGTGGAGGCGGCCGCTTTAGGCGCCGTATGCATTCCGGGGGCCCAAACGCCAACGGAAATGGAGACCGTACATCGATCCGGCGCGGATTTCGTCAAGGTCTTTCCCGCTCCGGCGGGCGGCGTCGATTTTATTCGAGCGATTCGCGGCCCACTACCCCATCTCCGTTTGTTTCCAACGGCTGGCGCAACGCCGGATAACTTTACCGAGTATCTCGACGCCGGTTGCGCAGGCGTCGGATTTGTACGAACGCTGTTCACTTCCGATAACATGTCCAGCGGCGATTTCGCCGCGATCCGAGAGCGCGCAGCCGGGATCATCCGCAGACTCGCCGCATGGCGAGCGTCGAACACCGAGCGCGACGTCCGATAGGGCTTTGCGGCGCTACACAGCGTCCGATGAGTCTTCTGTCGTCAAGTCCCTCGTTGATTTTTCCGACCTGACTATAGCAGCGATTCCGATGCTAATTGTGCGTCAATCGAAACGCACATCGTGTCAGAACTTACTCGGGCGCCGCTCGCTTGCTGTTGGGGTTCCACTCCGCTATGAGCAAACGCGCACAACATTTGTGCTTGATGTTGGCTTCGCAGGTGGGCTGCGTTGCAGTGGGCCTGTGGATGCAGCGCCAGTTCCTTCAGTCCGCGGCGTTCAGCGCAGCCGTGGACCAGGCGTGGATCGAACTCGACGCGGAGATTGGACCGGTTGCGCTGAGCATCGACGATCCGGCGATCTCGGCGGAGGCACCGCTCGACTCCGCACAGGGACGACTTTCCGGGCTCTTGCGCGAACACAACTCGAGGATGGCTGGCCTCGTCGCCGTCGACGGACAATGGCGCGTGGTTGCAACGTCGCCTGACCCCCAAGGCACCACAGCGATCGCAGCGATCGGCCATGAACTCCAGTGGACGCCGTCGACGAAACCAAGTGCCTTGGCGGGCTCAGGCAGCCGCGGCACGTTGACGGCGGCTTCGGCGACGTTTGTCGCCGTCGCGGTGCCGCTCAAAGCGTTTGGTGGATACCTTGTTGCCTATCGCTCCCGTGAGGCGATCGAGGCGCGGACGGCGACGCTTCTGGCTTCGCTCCCGGCGATCTCCGGTCTGACGTTTGCGTGGACGTGTGCCCTGCTTGGCATATCGGCGTACATGATCCTCGCGCGCTTTCATGACGAGGCTCAACGCGAACGCACCCGCTCCATTTCTGAAGGCCTTCGCCAGCGCCAAGAGCTGATTCGCACGCGTGACGCGATCGTCTTCGGATTGGCGAAATTGGCTGACTCGCGCGACACCGACACCGGGGATCATCTGGAGCGGATCAGCGTCTATTCGACGACTTTGGCAACGGCGTTGCGGCGGCATCCTCAGTACCGAGACGAAGTGTCCGGTTCGTTTGTTCGGCTGATCGGGATCAGCTCAGCTCTGCACGACATCGGTAAAGTCGGTATCGAAGACCGCGTCCTGCTCAAGCCCGCCGCGCTGACAGCGGAGGAGCGTAAGGAGATGCAGGAACACACGACGATCGGCGCGGAATGTCTTCGTGAGATTGAGTACAGGCTGGGGAACTCAAACTTTCTGCAGATGGCTCGCGAGATCGCGAACGCCCACCATGAACGGTGGGACGGAAAAGGGTATCCGCACGGTATGCAGGGGACGGAGATCCCGCTCGCCGCTCGCATCGTTGCGATCGCCGACGTTTACGATGCACTCGCCTCGCGACGTGTTTACAAGGAGGCGTTCGCTCACGATGCCTGCGTAGCGACCATTCGTGACGCGGCTGGAACCCAATTCGACCCAACCCTCGTCGAAGTATGGCTCGGGGTCACCTCCAAGTTTGCCGACATCGCACGGCGGTACACCTCATCGGACACGAGCTCCGATTCGTCCGAAGAAGCGGCGGGTCGGGACGCGCCGAAAAAGAAGGACCAGGAAGCCTCGAGTGGTGACGCGGTAGCACGTCCCCTCGTATCGTCGACGATGTCGAGCGAGTAACGAAAAGGAGAGCGCAGGCCAAACGGCGCGACGCGAAGAACCACTTGGCTAACCCGCCACAATGAATCACTCCGTAGCGGGGAGGAGTTTAGTCTCTATGAATATGAACCGAAAAAGAGAACGCCGCATCTTTGAGATCATGCTGGTCATCGTCACCGTCGGCATGACGTACCTTGTCTATCGCATGGGAGGGTACAAGCTGGTGGCGCTGAATCTGTTCTTCCTGCCGATCGTCTTGAGCGGCTACTATCTGGGAAGAACCAGCGCGGGCATCCTCGCTCTGTTTTGTGCACTGGCTGTTACCGTTGCCACCACGCTCGACCCTTCCGGTTTTGCTGCTTACAGCAATCCGATTACGATCGGTTTAGCGCTAACGGTGTGGGCGGCTGTCTTGGGCATGACCGCGATCCTCGTCGGCACGCTGTGCGATGAACGGGCGGCCAAAGTCAATGAGCTTCACGAAGCCTACGTCGGTGTCGTCGAAGTGCTGTCCCGCTACTTGCAGACCGGTGATCCGAAGGTCAAAGGCAAGCCCATCCGGGTCGCTGAAATGTGTCAGTCGGTCGCCGAAGAGATGAAGCTGCCGCGAAATCAGATCGACGACATTCGTGTAGGTGCCTTGCTTTACGATCTTGGCAATGTTGAAATTACGACCAAGTTGATGAGCCGGGCTGTCGACTCGTTGGAGTCCGGTTCCGGCGGTTCCGAGCACCACACGTTTTTGGGGACGGATCTCCTGGATTCGCTCGGCATGGTACTTCACAGTGCGCTTCCGTTGTTGATGAACCAGCAGGAGAGCTGCGCTCCGCAGAGGGGCTTGCACGACGCGCTTGTATCCGCGGAGGACGGGCTGTGCGGTGACGTCCCCCTGGGCGCTCGGATCATCCATGCGGTGCGAGCCTATGACGATCTCGTGTCTGCGGACGGCGATGGCCAAACGAATTCGCCCGCAGGGGCGATCGCGGAACTACGGCGAACCGCGTCCAAGGAGGTGGAGCGAGAGGTCATCACCGCGATTGAGCGTACCGTGAAGCGTGCTTCGACGGCAAAAGCGGCTGAGCACGCATTCGTGTAAGCGTCCAATCCCGGTGCTCGGCGCCCGATAACTCACACCGCGTGGATTCCGGACTGCATAAAGCGAAACTGCCAACTCTTCATCCGACCGTTGTCCTGTAACGATCGGGACAGGTCTTGGAGCAAACTTCGTAGCCGGCGGCGTCGATAGTTAGGTGCGGGAGATTTGCGCGGGGAAATACACAACTACATGGGGCCGCTATGAGCAGTATGCTGCACGTTTGTGTATACAACCAAGATCCGAACGCCGTGAGCGATCTGAAGCGCCATATTGAGGAGCTGAACTTCGTGCGACTCGTGGCCGAAGTCGACGGCCCGGACGCTCTCGCCGACACACTTCGTGAAGGATTGGTCAATCTGATTTTCTTTCACCTGGACCCGGACCCCGATCCGATTATCCGCGTGATCGACGACGTATCGGCTCGCTATCCCGAGCTGGCCATGATCGCCGTGAGCCACAGGTCAGACCCGGAATCGATTCTGCTACCAATGCGGGCAGGCTGTGACCAGTTCGTATGCGAACCGATCGACAGTGCGGATTTCTCCAGCGCCGTAGCACGTGCGGCGTCCAGACGGTTGTCCGGAGTCCACAAGAGTCGGTGCATCTGCGTGACCGGGGCGAGCGGCGGGGCAGGCACGACGTCGATCGCATGCAATCTCGCCCTCGAGATCGGCAGCTTGGTGCAACGGGACTGTGCGCTGGTCGATCTGGACCTGCAGTTCGGGGATGTGGCGATGAATTTTGACTGCCAGCCACGTTACAACATCTACGATTTGGCCGAGAGCGGCAGCGAGTTGGATCAGGAGGTTCTCTCTTCAACGCTGACCTCGCTCCCGTGTAACGTGGCATTATTGGGCCGACCCGACCAGATCGAGCAGCATGAGGGCATCGGTTCCGATCTTGTGCATCGCGTCATCGAGATACTGGCTACGGCATACGAGAATGTCGTCATCGACGTCCCGGGGCGATTTGATGCGCGAACCACGGCTGCCTTTGAGCAAGCGGACACCGTACTGATTGTTTGTCAACTCTTGGTTACAAGCATTCGCAATGCGCGACGTTCGATGGACTACTTACAACGACTTGGTGTTTCCGAAGAGCGTATCGAAGTCGTGGTGAATCGGTACGACGGTCGATCGAGAGGGTTGACGAAGAAGGATCTCGAGGACGTGATCCAGAAACCGATCTTCGCTTCCGTGCCCAACGATTACCAGTTCATTGCGCGTTCGATCGACGTCGGCAAGCCGATCGCAGCAGTTGAAAGCAGCAACCCCGTCCGTGTGGCCATCCGCCGCCTCGCCTGCAGCATCGTCCACGACAACGCTGCGGATGCCGCCGGCTCCGACGACGCATCGGCCGGGTTTCTCAGTCGACTGCTATCGAAATATCACGTTACGCGAGCGTCCACGCCGACCGGCGTCACGAAATGCTCCCAAGCAGCTCGCGCAGCTCGCTCTCGGAGTGGGCGTCCTTAGCACTTTGGGCGACGGCGATCCCTTCGGTCAGGACGCTACGGGCGTCCTCGAGGCGTTCGCACCCAATTAGCGCATTGCCCTTGTGAAAATACGCCGCGACGTAACCAGCGTCGAGTTCGAGCACCCGATCAAGCTGTGCGATCGCCATCTGCATCGAACCCTCCTTGGCGAGTTCCATTGCGAGGCCGAAGTTGAGAAAGACGTCCTCAGGCTCTTGCTCCAGCATGCGATCCAGCTTTTCACGTCGGGACATCAGCCGTATCCTCCATCGGGTTTCCAAATCAGGCGACACTGACTTATTACCCACCGGGGACGGAACCGTCAATGTCGAGACGCGTTGATCGCCGCTCTCTATCCGGGTAGAATGTTCGGGTGGCGAGGCCGGCGTCGTAAGAGATGGAGTTAAGGCTATGGACCGGACACGAATCTGGTCACGAATGGGGCGGTGGTTCAAGGCTGCAGAGACTCCATCTGATCTAACGGCTCCGTCCGGCGATGACGGCAGCGGACACGGCGATTCCTTGCCTTTCGCAAGCGACCTATCGTCGCCTGAGACAGCGATCGAGCCCAAGACGCCGGCGCCGTCGCGATTCCGCCTGTCGAGGACCAATGCCGCCATCGAACGCCTCGAAAAGGAATATGGCCGCGTTGTTGGGCTCATCGAGTCCGTGCAGACGCACATGGAGCGCCAGGGTGAACGATCCGAGGTCATGGCCGGCGCGCTGACTCGCCTGGCTGAAAGCCTTGACCATCTGCCCGACGCTTCGACGAGTCAGCTCGGCATGTTGTCCAAGATCAGTGAGCAGTTGGATGTGGACGCCGCCTGCGCCATACGCATCGAGGAGGGGCTCTCACAACTGCCGTCGCTCGCTGATGCGCAGCGGGAGGCGATGGTAGCCGTCGCTCGGCAGGTCGAAACGTCGCGCGAATCGACGGAGCGCGTCGCGGATTCTCTCGATGTTTGCCAACAGAGTATGGCACAGCTCGGTGACGCCACGATGGCAACAGAGCGGGCGGCGACACAGTTGTACCGTGACACTTCCGCTCGCGACGAAAAGCTGGCGTCGATTCTTCAGGAGCAGACTCGAAGGCTGACCTTGTTCGCTTACGCGGCGCTCACGTTGGCTGTTGTCGCCGTCGTCGTCGGAGTAGTTGCGCTGACGCGCTAGCGCGGTACTGCTGATGCTTTGTTCGGCTCTGGGAGGAAGATGGCGTGTCCGGTTCCCTTTTATCGGCGAAAGAAACGGCGGAGCGGCTCTTCGCCGGTATGACGCAGCACGGAGCATCGGACCTGCACATCAAGGTCGGCTATCCCCCTTACTACCGAATCGCCGGGCAGCTACGCAAACTGGACATGCCGCCGTTTCCCAACAGTGCCTTCATCGAGGAAATGCTCAGCGACATGATCCCGGAGGGGCGACTGGCGGAGTTTGAGCGCGACGGCGCACTCGATTTTTCTACGCGAGGTTCGACGGGCGATCGATATCGGATCAACGTCTATCGCTCGACGGGTGAGACTCACGCCTCCATTCGCCACGTTCGCAGCGAGATTCCCGACTTTGAAGAGCTTCATCTGCCCAAGGTCTACAGCGACACAATCGCCAACAGTTCCGACGGGCTCATTCTCATTAGTGGGGTGACCGGCTCGGGAAAGAGCAGCACGCTCGCCGCGATGATCGAATACATCAACACGGTTCACAGCATGCACATCCTCACGATTGAGGATCCCGTCGAGTTCGTCTTTCGTCCGAAGAAGTCCATCATCTCGCAGCGCGAAATCGGAGTGGACGTGGCGAATTATCACGATGCGTTGCGATCCATGGTTCGCCAGGATCCCGACTGTCTGATGATCGGCGAGCTACGCGATCGTGAGACGATGGTGGCCGCTCTCCAAGCGGCGGAAACCGGGCATTTGGTCCTCGGATCAATCCATGGCGCTGACGCCCAGCAGACCTTCACACGGATTCTTGAGTTCTTCCCCAGGGAGGAGCATCCGTTCGTGCGATCTTCGTTGGCGAGCAGCCTCCGGGCGATCCTGTGCCAGCGTTTGATCCCAGGAATCGAGGAGGACAGCCAATACCCCGCCACCGAAGTTTTGCTGAGGAACTCCGTCGTTCGCGACAAAATCCTGCACGAGGAAGATGAAGACATTCCCGCTATTATCGCTCAATCCGAAAACGAAGGGATGCGATCATTCGCCACGTCGCTGGTGGAACTCATCGAGACCGAGAAGATCCATTACGACACGGCTATGGAGTACGCTCCGAGTCGTGAGGCGCTCGGGTCGGCCCTCAAGGGGATCAAGACCTCCGGTCAAAGCCTCGTGGGACGCGGACGTCGCTGATCACGCTACGACTCCGCATGCACGATTTCATGCTCCCCGAACGCTTCCGGAAGATAGTCCAACACATCCGTCGCCGTAACCGACCAGCGGCCCAGCTCCTCAGCCGCATAGTCGCCGGCTAGCCCATGCAGGAACACGCCCAGGATCGCCGCCTCGAACGGCTCGACATTCTGTCCCATCAACGCCGCAATGACACCGGTGAGTACGTCGCCCATTCCGGCCGTCGCCATCCCGGAGTTGCCGGTCTCGTTCGTGAAAATCCGGTCGCCGTTCGTGACAATCGTTGCGCGCCCTTTCAAGACAACGCAACACCCGTAGGCGTCAGCCAGAGCGCACGCGGCCGCCTTTCGTGAAGCTGCCGTACCAGTTACCGTGAGATCAATGTTGCGAGCGCGGAGGAGGCGCTCGGCCTCGCCGGTGTGAGGCGTTAGAACGACGCGATGGGGAAGCGACGCGTGAACGTTGGGCGTGGCGGCCAGAAGATTGAGCCCGTCGGCATCGACAATCACCGGCCCCGAAAAGTCGGTCAACAGCGCCGCAACCGTTGCACCATCCAGCGAGTCGCCCAGTCCCGGTCCGATCGCCAAGACGTCGGCACCGAACTCGGCTGCGGCAGCTAGAATCTCCTCGGCGCTGGCTGGAAGCGCTCGCGCCGTGGCACACGGTGTGATTACCAGGACAGACGTACGGATCGCATCGGGTACGAGAAGCTGAACGAGGCCCGCTCCGCTTCGAAGCGCCGCGTTGGCCGCGAGGGCGGGGGCGCCGACCATCGTCACACGACCGCAGCATCCCCCCACCATGGTGATGCGCCCTACATCTCCCTTGTGAGCATCGTCCGAGCGACCGGGCAGTGCGGCGACTTCACGCGTGATGATCGGCTTGCTGCTCATGGGGTTACTCCGTCGACTTTCCCGCGGGGAGCGATCCGTCGGTTGATCAATGCCGCTGTGTAGCCGGCACCGAACCCGTTGTCGATGTTCACAACCGTCACGCCCGATGCGCAGCTATTGAGCATCGCCAGCAGTGCCGCGAGGCCGTGAAAGCTAGCGCCGTAACCCACGCTTGTCGGTACCGCGATCACCGGGCAATCGACCAGGCCGCCGACGACGCTTGCGAGCGCTCCTTCCATTCCAGCGACGACAACGGCGACACTCGATCGTTGCAGAGCGGCCGAGCTGGCAAGCAGTCGATGGATACCCGCCACGCCGACGTCGTAGAACGTCTCGGTGGTTTGATCCATGATCTCCGCGGTAACGCGCGCTTCCTCAGCGACGGGGAGATCGCTCGTTCCGGCTGAGACGATCGCGATCGTGTGCTCGCTCGCCAGCCGCTCCGTCTGTCGCAGCGTAATGGTCCGAGCGAGCTCGTGGTATTCGGCGTTGGGGATCTTTTTTGCAACGGCTTCATAGACGGCGCGATCGGCACGCGTCGCGAGTACGTTCGCACCGGTGGCGGCGTTTTTGTCAAAAATCGTGACGATCTGGTCGGCGGTCTTACCCTCACAGTAGATGACCTCTGAAAACCCGCATCGTATTGCGCGATGGTGATCCAGCTTGGCGAAACCCAGATCCTCAAACGGCAGCGATCGTAGACGCGAGATCGCCTCGTCCACCGACTGTTCTTGGTTTCGGACTGATTCGAGAAGCTCGCGAAGTGCTTGGGCGGTCATGGCCCCAGAGTGTAGCGCGCCCTCCTCCAAGCCGCAAACCGCTCAGGAACGGTCTTCCTCGGCAGGAGCGGTGCTTTCCACGGAAGCGTTGGCGTAGGCGTCGAGGTCCAGCGCCGCGCGATCACCCCGCTCGTATTGACGAAGTCCAAGCGCTGCGATCATACCCGCGTTGTCGGTGCAATAGGCGCGATCTGCGGCGCGGAAAGCCAGTTTCCGTTCGATGCAGCACGTCTCGAGCGCGCTACGCAGGACGTTGTTAGCCGCGACGCCTCCGCCCAGGACGACGGAATTCAAGCCCGTCTTAGCCACCGCGAGCATCGTCTTTCGTACCAGCACGTCGACGACGGCCCGTTGAAAGCTCGCCGCTATGTCCGCGATGTTCTGCCGCGATCGCCCTTCGAGCCCCCCGCTGGTGCGACCGTTTCCGTGAACGTGATACAAAACAGCCGTCTTGATCCCCGAAAACGAGAAGTCCAGAGAATCCGGCGACAGCATCGTTCGCGGGAAATCGACAGCCTTGGGATCGCCCTTGCTTGCGATCTTCTCGATCTGTGGGCCGCCGGGGTAGGGCAATCCAAGAATCGTCGCGACTTTGTCGAACGCTTCGCCAGCCGCATCGTCGGTAGTCGCTCCCAGTAGCTCGATCGAAGTCGCATCGTCGATGCGAAACAGCGACGTGTGTCCACCGGAGACGACCAGACCGACGGCGGGCCACGGAGACTTCGCCGCCCCAATCGCAGGGCTGTAGGCGTGCGCTCGAATGTGGTCGACGCCTACCAGCGGCTTACTCCAAGCCCAACTCAGCGACTTAGCGGCTGTCACGCCTATAAGAAGCGCTCCGACCAATCCCGGCCGGTTTGTGACGGCGATGACGTCGATGTCCTCGGGGCGACGGTTCGCGACGGCCATAGCCTCTTCGATAACCGAGTCCAGCCGTTCGATGTGGGCACGCGAAGCAATTTCCGGTACGACACCGCCGTACTTGGCATGTAAATCGACCTGCGACGCGACGACATTGCTGAGTACCCGGCAAGGGCAGTTGCCCCACCGCAGGTCGTCGCTCTCCGTAGGAGCTTCGCTCTCCGCAGGAGTGGAGGTCACGATGGCTGCGGATGTTTCGTCGCAGGAGGTTTCAATGCCAAGGACGGTTGTCATCGGTTCGTCATGATTCGGTATCGTCTCTGGAACCTGTCGCTTCTTTGCGTCCTGAGCCGCGGGCTTCAGCCCGCGCGGACGCTCCTGCAGAGGGCGACGCTCCACCCTCGAGGTCACGCGAATCCCAACGGCTCGGGGATTCGAACACAGAAGACGGTACCGCGTCGTCCTCCGCAGGCGGGTCGCCTTCCGCAGGAGCTTCGCCCTCCGCAGGAGTGTCGTTCTCCGCACGCGGGGCGGCGTTTGGGGATCGATTCTCGGGTTGGTATCATAGCGGGACCAAAGGGGGTTTGTCATGACCATCGCGTACACCGCGTTCCGCGGGAGAATCGCGCTCCGTTGGGGGACAGTCCTCAGCGGGAGAGTCACTAGAGCAGCTTCCGTGTTCGAATCCCGCGGCTATCGGGATTCGACGAGCGTCGCCCTCCGCAGGAGCGTCGCCCTCCGCAGGAGCGTCGCCCTCCGCAGGAGCGTCGACTGTATCGGCACCGCGCGGGCTAAAGCCCGCGGCTCGGAACACCGACTCTGGAAATGCTTTCGCGTTTCCTGTTTCATCGTTGTCGTTGCGTTTTCGGCTACGGCTGCGACCGCCGCTGATCTTCAGGTCGTTTCCGTTCAACCGGCGGCTCACACGGTCGTGGCGCCGCGCAACAGTGCGATCGTCGTTCATTTCGACAAGCCCGTGAATCCGGCGTCGGTCACAGCTCTGAACAGTTTTTGGGCGTTCGGTCGGTGGAGCGGGACGGTAAACGGAGCGTTCAGTTTCTCCAACGGCGACAAGACGGTTACGCTCACGCCCGCCCGCCCGTTTTCCGCCGGGGAGCAGGTGATGGTCATCCTTTCCCACGACATCGAAGCGACCGACGGCACGACGCTACGGCCCGGCGGCTACTCGTTTCAGTTTTGGGCGCGTGCGGCTTTTGCTTCGACGGTCTTTGTCGAGATCGGGGTACTTAACACCGTCGCGGCGGACGGCATCAGTCCGCGCCCTTACGGCGGGATAGCGAGCGACCTTAACGGCGACGGGTTTCTCGATCTAACTGCCGTCAACGAGGACACAGCCGACTTGCGCGTTTTCCTAAACGTCGCCGACGGCACAGGCCTGTTCGACCCGTTTTTGCAACAGACGTTCGACGTGGGCAACCGTGCGAGCCCGTCGGAACCGTCCGATTTCAACCGCGACGGTGTCGTTGACGTGTGCGTTGCCAACATTAACGACAATACTGTTTCAGTACTCCTCGGCAACGGCGACGGCACCTTCGCCGCCCAGCAGGTCATCGGCGTGGGTCTGGCGCCTCGCGGAATCACTGTGTTGGACGTCGATGGCGACGGCGACATTGACATCGTCAACACGAACAGCGGCAGCGGTGAGATTCATGTGTTGCTCAACGACGGGTCGGGAGTCTTCGCGGCTCAGACGCCGTTCAACAGCGGCGGAGTGGGCGTATGGGCGCTGGCTGCAGCCGACATGAACGACGACGGATTGCTCGATCTGATCATCGGCGCACGGGGCAGCGGCGAAGTCATTATCCAGACCGGCAACGGTACGGGAGGGTTTGTTTTCGCATCGGCTCGATCGGGCGTCGGTGACATCTGGATGTTGAACTTCGGGGACGTCGACGGTAACGGGACCGAGGACGTAGCCGTGGTGACTCCCAATTCAGACATGGGCGTCATCCTTCTCGGTGACGGGGCCGGGAACCTCGGCCCGCCGCATTTCTATCCCACCGACGATTTTCCCTTGGCCACGGATATGGGCGATCTCGACGGCGACGGCGATCTTGACTGGGTTACTTCCAGCTTCCGTGGCGATTGGCGCCTCTACAAGAACGACGGCGCGGGCAACTTCACGTTCGATCAGGAGTTCGCCGCACCCGACGCCGCGTCTTGCTGCCTGATTTTTGACTTTGACAACGACAACGACCTCGATCTAGCGCTGATCGACGAGAATGTCGACGTAATCCTTCTGATGGAGAACACGGGCAGTCTCGCCATTCCGACCCTCAGCGCGTGGGGCGTCTTGCTTCTGGCTCTTGGGTTGGTCGCGGCGGGGACAGTTGTTGTCGCCAGGCAGCGCTCCAGCGGAGAGCGACGGGACTTGCAAACACGCGCTGCTCCCTCTACGTCTACCTCATGCGATCAGCCGTAATCTTCGATCTCGACGGAACGTTAACCCAGCCGAATCTCAACTTCGACGCCATCCGTTCCGAGATCGGCTTGCCGCCCGGTCCGATTCTCGAAGCCCTGCAACAAATGGACCCCACGTCGCGGCGCCGAGCGGAGGAGATTCTCGCGAAGAACGAATGGGAGGCAGCGCGCAGTGCAGTGCTCTACGATGGCGCCGTCGAGGTCGTTGCGACCTGTCGCAGCGAAGGATTCGGTGTCGGGCTGCTAACGCGCAACACACGGCCTATCGTCGACTTCTTGATTCAAACGCACGGGTTCGTGTTCGACGCGATTCGCACGCGGGAAGACGGTGCGGTTAAGCCCTCGCCCGAGCCGGTACGCTCTATTTGTAGTGAACTCAGCGCCAATCCGTCATCAAGCTGGATGGTGGGGGACTACCTCTTCGACATCATCTCCGGTTCCGAGGCGGGTACGAAGACGGTACTGATGATCGGGAGCGGTACGGAACCGGAGTTCGCCACGCGGGCGGATCACGTAATTCGCAAGCTCCGCGAACTGCACGCGATCATCCTGAACCGGTAGGGCTGGCCGTCGCTCCTGCGGAGGGCGAAGCTGTTTTCATCCGATAGAGCATCACCGCAACCATCAACCAGATCGCGACCAAGCAAAAGCGTACTGCGTTGATCGGCGCGAAGTAAACGCTAACGCCGATCATGAGCGTCGTTGAAATGCCGATTCGCAGCTTCTGCGTACCGGTCAATCCCGTCTTTTCCCGGAACGCGCGGATGTATGGGCCGAAATACCGATGATGAATAAGCCAGCGGTGCCAGCTCTCGCTGCTGCGAGAAAAGAGGTACGCCGAAAGTAGTAGGAACGGCGTCGTTGGCAGAAGGGGCAGGACGATTCCGGCCGTGCCCAACGCGACGCAGAGAACGCCGCCCGCTACGCATAGTGACCGTCTGATGCTCACGGAAAGGATTATCGTCCGTCGCGCGGCCGCGATCAACTCCCGCGGAGGGCGACTCCCCTGCGGAGGGCGACTCTCCTGCGGATCGCAGGCGTTTCCACGGGAACTCTTCCCGCCTCCCGCTCGTATCAGCCCCGCGCGGGGAATCGCCAGCCGACTTGGCGGTTCGTGGGGCGAAAAACCGCGATTTCAGGGTCGATGTGGTTCGCACCAGTAGGCGTCGCCCCCGCACGTACGAGTCGCGTTTTCGGACGTTCACCCTTGATTTC
>JADFRO010000340.1 GCA_022561255.1 Planctomycetota bacterium
ACCCAAGGCGGAGAATTCCAGCCCGACGTCGCGCACGAGCGATTCGAAATGCGCACTGGCTGCAATGGTGACGTCGTGCCCGCGGGCGCGCACCGCCAGCCCGATCCCGATCAGCGGATGAACGTCGCCGCTGCTACCGATTGCGACAAACAAAACCTGCACGTGCGTTGATGCCCGACCTTCCCGGAGTTGCGGTTTCGTACAATGGATGAGGCGGCGACCGCGGCCGTTTGCCCGGCAACGCCGCAATGTCGATTGTTTGATCTTCGCCCTTTTCCGTCTACTAAGCGGCGGTGATCCTAGCACGTCGTGACCGCCTGTGGAAGGGATGCATCAGCCGCACCACCGGACGATGCGTTGACAGTGCGTGACGCGCAGACAGAATGTTGACGCCGGGCCATGCGACTCGACGACGGGATAGCCCTGAGAGTGGTGAGAGGTCGTCGAAGCGTAGTGCTTCGTCACGCGTCCTTTGATGCGTGGGGCTGAACCGAGCTCCGACCGTGACGCAGCGGACGATTGGAGATAACCGGGGAACGCGGGATCGCTCCCTCACGGGAGTTTCGCTCTCCGCAGGAGTTTCGCTCTCGGCAGGAGCTTCGCTCTCGGCAGGAGCTTCGCTCTCCGCAGGAGCGGCTCGGGAAAACCCGTCAATCGAGGCCTGACGGAGCACTGGGCTGACATTTGGTGCCGGCGCCCGAATGTCCGAAGTTGCGAGGCTTCGCGGTACGGGTAGGAGACGTGCAAGATGCAACTACTCCGTGAACTGATCGCCTCCGGCGTGCGCAACCCGGTACGCGCGAACCTCATGATGGTCATGATTCTCGTCGGCGGTTACCTCTCCGCGCGTGGGATGGTTCGCGAGGCGTTTCCCGAGTTTTCCCTCGATCACATCGAAGTCCAAGTTGCGTATCCCGGGGCGAGCACAGCCGACGTCGAAGTGGCCATCTGCTCACCGATCGAGGATGCAGTTCGAGGAATAAGCGGGGTCTTCGAGATATCTTCGTCAGCCCAGGAAAACTACGGCATCGTGTGGCTTGCGCTGGTCGCCGGCGTGGGCGATCCGCAGTACGTTTTGGATGAGGTCAAGGCGCGTGTCGATCAGATCAAGACATTTCCGCCCGACGCTGAAAAACCCATCATACGTGAAAGCATCATCCGCACGGCGGTCACCAACATCGCGATTTACGGCGACGTGCCTGAGCGCACGCTCAAACGATTTGCGCAAGACGTTCGCGACGATTTGGTGGCCATGCGCGGACTTTCCCAAGCGGTGCTCTCCGGCGTGCGAGAGGACGAGATCATCGTTGAGGTTTCGGGCGAAGCGCTCGCTGCGTACGACCTTTCGCTGCCGCAGATCATGGAAGCCATCTCCGAGAACAGTATGGATCTTCCGGCTGGGGTCATCCGCACAGCCGAAGAGGAGTTCACGCTGCGAACGTCGGGGAGGCGATACACTGCCAAGGATTACGAGGATCTGATCGTCATCCATCACGACGGCGCGGTCGTGCGGATGAGGGATATCGGCACCGTTCGCGAGGGCTTTGAGGAGGCGGAAGCCAGGGGTGAATTTAACGGCGAGCGAGCCATTGTCGTTCAGATCTACAAGACGCCCGACGAAGATGCGACCTATATTGCCCGGAAGGTGCGCGAATACGTTGCGGCCCGGCAGTCCGGCATGCCCGAGCGTTTGCACCTATCCGTGTGGGCCGATCGCTCGTACGACATCGACGGGCGTATCAGCATGTTGGTCAAAAACGGTTGCTACGGGATCACGCTGGTCTTCCTTACGCTGACGTGTTTTCTCGAGCGACGGCTGGCGTTTTGGGTCGCGGTCGGGATTCCCGTGGCCTTCGCAGGCGCGCTGATCGTTGTACACGCCGGCGGACACACGCTGAACATGATCAGCATGTTCGCGCTGATCATGGTGGTCGGCATCATCGTCGACGACGCCATCGTGATTGCCGAGAGCGTCCACGCGCAGCGCCGAGCGGGCGCCACTCCGGAGCTGGCTTCGATCGAGGGAACGTATCGAATGGCCTTGCCCGTGATGGGTGCTTCCCTTACGACCGTTGTGGCCTTTATCCCACTGATGTACGTCGTTGGCGTAATGGGGCGATTCATTTATGTTCTTCCCGTGGTCGTGATTGCGGCTGTCGCTGCGTCGACCGTGGAGGCGTTCGGGATTCTGCCATCTCATCTGTGCCATCGTCCGGAACGCGGAGTCGATCATCAACCAAAGCCGGTGAATCGCTTTCGTCAGATCATGGATCGCTGGATTGTTCACGTGATTCAGGATTGGTACCGGCCGATCTACCGAATGGCGATCCGAGCGAGGGTTATCACCGCCTCCATCGCCGTGGCGTTGCTCTTGGTGACGGGGGGTCTTGTGTATGGCGGGCGAACGCCGTTTATCCTGTTACCCATCGAAGACGGAAACATTCTCCGCGCGCGTGTTCGGTTCATCGAAGGAACGCCGCTTTCCGTGACGGAGGAGGCGGTCGATCGGCTGACGAAGGCGGCGTGGGATCTGAACGAAGATCCCGAGCTGGTTCCAGCCGGCGACGGCGACCTCGTTCGACAAGTCTACGCTGTGATCGGAGAGTTCAACGATTTCATTACCTTTCGGGGAAACAACCTGTGCGACGTTCGCGTCGAACTGATGGCCCCGGAAATCCGCGGAATATCCGACGAAAAAATCATGGATCACTGGCGCCGCAGTGTGGGTCAAATCCACGACGCTACGCGCGTGACCATGCGGCGTAATCCGATGGGCCCGCTCACGAACCCGATCGAAATTCGGCTTCTCGGTCGTAATTTAGAGGACATGCAAGCCGCGTCCGCACGCATCCAGGCCAAGCTGCGTGAGTACGACGGTCTGTTCAACATCGAGGATGACCTGATTCCCGGAAAGCGCGAGCTGGTCGTGACGCTGAGTCCCTCCGCGCACACGCTGGGACTTTCCGTCGACGACGTAGCCAAGCAGTTGCGCCTGGGGTTTTACGGCGGCGAGGCGTTGATACTACACCGCGACCGGGACCGCGTAACCGTTCGCATCCGTTACCCAAGCGACGAACGACGCTCGATCGCTGATCTTGAGCACGTGCGCATTAAGACTCCGGACGGCAACGAGGTTCCATTTCGAGAAGTTGCGAATGTTCGGTGGGCGCGGGGGTACTCGTTCGTCATGCATCAGGACGGCCGGCGGCGTCTCCGCGTAACAGCCGACGTTGACGATCGGCGTGCGAACGCTGAGCGCATCGTCAGCGAACTCGACGCGGCGTTCCTGGGCGACGTCGTTAGCGATTACAACGAACTGATCTACTCGATCGCGGGTAACCGTGCGTACATCG
>JADFRO010000341.1 GCA_022561255.1 Planctomycetota bacterium
TGACATCGGACGTAGAGGAACCGCGCGGGCTGAAGCCCGCGGCTCGGGAAGATGGGGCGCGAGATGCATTGAGGGCGTCAGCTTGGCTCGCTCCCGACGACGCGGGGCGGGGTCGGCGCAACCCGCAGACCACGAACGAACCGCCGATCAACATCACGACCAGCCCGGCCAAACCCAACAAACCGAAGTCCGAGGCGGCCTGGACGAACAGGTTGTGTGGATTGGCGATTTCCTCGGGGCTTTCGATCGATTTATAGCGAAGATAGTGGCGTCCGAAGTTCTCGCGCCCGACACCGGTCCACGGATGTTCGGCGACTAAGTTGGCCGACGCGCGCCAGTACTCCCAGCGAAACGCCAGGGACGCACCCGGTAGCGTGCCGTGATACGACCCGTGTCCGACGACGGCTGCTCCACCCGCGACCACGACGAGCCAGCCCGCAACGAACAGTTTCAGGCGTCGTGCGGAAATCCACGAGCGCATGCGCCACAAGACAAGCCAAAGCGTGAGCGCAGCCGCTGCGGTGAGCGCCGCGCCGAGGCTCTTGGTGAGCAGCACTGCACCGGCGATGAGTATCGTTGCGAGGAGCGCCGCCGTCACCGCGACCCAACCGCTACGCGAGAGCGGCCAACGCGACAATACGATGCCCAGCGCCGGCAGTAAGCACAGAACCAAGTACGATCCAGCTATGTTGCTATGCGGCAAAAACCCCTGCGCCTCGCGGGCGTGCATACGCCGCTCGAACAATTCGACCCTCGCGGAATCCAGATCGACGCCCTGTTGTGCCCAGAAATGCTCTTTGACGCTTTCGTAATGCGCCCACGTGTCGGCATGTCCGACGAAGTATTGGTCGAAGCACTGATACGTCTGCACGCATGCCGTGGCGATTACGGCTGCGAGCAGGAGTCGCCGTTGATATGAGCCACGAAGAAGCTGCACGAGCGTTAGAGCAGCGATCGGGCAGCAAAGCCAATCCAGCGCCGCCGATATCGCCAAACGCTTGTTGCCCGCTGCGAGGCATGAGACTCCGGCCGCGATTACGAGCAGCAGCATTCCCCACTCGATTCCCGTCCATCGATAACGGCGGGGAGGCGAACCCATCGCTCGACCGACGCACAAGAAAACCGTGGCCAAGAGAATCAGAGCATCGAAGATCAGCGTTACGACCGGTGTCGGATCGCTCAGACCGCCCAGCGCATCGGTCATCACGTCCGAGGCTGTGTCGTAGCTCTCCGACACGAGCGGGCGCAGAACTGCTAACGCCAGCAGAATCAGCAACGAGATCGATTGGAATAAACGCGACACGCTCACCCTTAACGTACGTCGCACCGCCCGATGAGTTGGGCGGCGCGGAGCATACTTTACTCACTCCGCCTTTCGACCGGCGTTATTGGACAGCCGGCTGCACCGAGCTACAATCGTCGATCGAAGGCCGAAAACGTGACTTGAAGCATAGCATAAGCGACCGATCCATTGCCTGAAACCACGCCACGCAGCCTGACCGCCTTGGGGGGCAAGCCGCTGCCCGAGCGAATCGAAGTCAACGGGTGTCGGTATGCGCAGCGACGCGTCTTCAAGAACGACTTCTTCGCCATCACAGCGCTCTACGAGGGCGATGGTGGGCGCGTCATACTCAAGGTTCAGCGGCAGGCGTCTTTCTTACTGATCCCCCTGGGTTGGGCCGGTCGAATCCTCGCCGCCAAGGAAGAGAGCGCCCTTAAGCGCCTCGGCGATCTGGAGGGTATTCCGAAGATGTTCGGTCGCTGGGGAAAAACGGGCATCGTTCGCGAATACGTCGAGGGCAGACCGCTCGCTCGCGGTGAGCGCGTACCCGACGACTTTCACGAGCGGTTGCGATCGCTCATCGCTTCAATCCACGAACGAAAGATGGCCTACGTCGATCTGGAAAAGTGCGAGAACGTGCTAGTCGGCGACGACGGCAAGCCGCACCTCTTTGATTTTCAGATTTCCTGGTACCTGCCCCGGCGTTTCGGTGGGGAGCTTTGGCCTATGCGGCGTCTGCGGCGCTGGCTGCAATCGGGAGACTTGTACCATCTAACCAAACTTCAGCGTCGAACCCGCCCCGACCAACTCTCGGAGGAACAGTTGGCGGCTTCGTACAGAAAACCGTGGTACGTTCACCTGCATCGGGCGATCACGGGGCCGTTCACCTGGGTGCGTAGGCGCATTCTGGATCGCGTCGATCCACGCCGAGGTCGCGGTGAAAGAGGGCGAATCAGTGAGGAACATCCGGAGCATTTCCCGCAATCCAACGCGGGGTCCGCCGACCTTCGAGCAACATCGAATGCGGGAAAATCGCGCGGGCTAAAGCCCGCGGCTCGAAGCACAGAAACGAGAAATTCTCTAGTACGCGAGGTTTAGACATGGCGTTTTCTGAGGAAGATCACGAGGTCATCGAGGCCTTTCGAACTTACATCGAGGATTCGGTAGCAAACGACGATCGCTACGGGGCGTGCAAACGGTTGGATCGCGACGACGCGTCGACGCTGGCGCTGCGTTTCGAGGCGACGCCGACGTGCTGGTTCGAGGTCGCACTTCGTCCCTTGATACCGCAGATTCGCGTCGCGTTTCTGACGAACGATCGCTGGTTGAGCGAGGAGCTGGAGCAAGCGATTCAGGACTCCGGCGACAGTATGGAGGAGTTCGTCGGCGTCGGCATGAATGAGGCTGGGCTCGATTGGGACGAGCCGCCGGTGGAGCACTACCGCGACGGCGGGGAGTTCTTCTACTTCGCCACGCCGCTGGCGATTGAGGAGTTGCCCGATCTCGAACGGGATCAGGTTCGCAACAAGGTCGTGCGCATGCTCGAGGGGTACCTGATCGCCTTCGGTCCCGCCCTGACCGACGACGAAGAGGCGTGACCGAGACGAGGAGTCGTCGTGGAATACAACGTCGAGCAGGCGGTCGAGATACTTCGTAATACGCCGACCGTACTTCGGACCATGCTGCACGACGTCAGTGACGCGTGGGCTTACAGCAACTACGGGCCGGATACCTGGAGCCCTTTCGACATCGTTGGCCACCTGATCCACGGGGAACGAACGGATTGGGTGCCCCGCGCGAAGATCATCCTCGAACACGGCGAGGCGACGCCGTTTGAGCCCTTCGATCGTTACGCCCAACTCGAAACGAACAAGGGCAAGACCATCGGCGATCTGCTCGATGAGTTTGAGTCCATCCGCGCTGAGAACCTCGAGACGCTTCTCTCGATGCAACTGACCGATGAGCAGTTCGCACGTCGCGGCACGCATCCCGCTCTGGGATCAGCCACACTGCGCGAGCTACTGGCTATGTGGACCGTTCACGATCTGAACCACATCG
>JADFRO010000342.1 GCA_022561255.1 Planctomycetota bacterium
GATTCCCGAAGACGACGGCACCGTCAAGATCTACTGGGGAGGGGCTGACGAAGTGATGTGCGCCGGGACCGCAAGAATTGACGATCTGGTCAACCTCTGTCTTGACAATGCCCGGCCGGCGTTTTGAATACCGAACCTGACCCAGTAAGTGTCCAAGTGTTCGATCAAGCGCCATGGGGTGTGCTGGTCAATGCCACGAATCGAAATGGTTCGAGCCGGTGATGAACGCGGTTCGAATTCCACAGCCGATGGGTCGCCCCCGAGCTCAACCTTCGCTGGGACTGGAACTCGCTTCTAACGGACGACGAGCAATTCAGGCTTGGGCGATATTCCAGCGACTATTTTCCTAATGCCGACAGGCTGGTCGAGTACCTGCGGGATTTCGCGCGGCAATCAAAGCTCAACATTTACTACGAGGTGAGCGTCGTCTCCGTGGAGCGACGAGGCGACGGATTTGTCCTTCGAGATTCGCAGGGTATCAGCTACGGTTGTAAGTGGCTGGTGATCGCAACCGGACTATCGCAGCCGTATCTCCCAGACATACCGGGTATCGAGTGGGCGGAGCACTACGCGAATGTCTCTACGGATCCGAGCGGATTCCTTGACCAACGTGTCCTGATCATCGTAAAGGGAAATTCCGCATTCGAGACGGCCAACAACTTGCTCGAGCATGCAGCCGTCGTCCATCTGGCGAGCCGACACTCGGTCACGTTCGCGTGGGACACGCATCACATCGGGGACTTGCGATCAGTCAACAACGATTTTCTGGATACCTATCTCCTCAAGGCGCAGAACGCAACGCTTGAGGCGACGATTCAACGGATCGAGCGAGTCGATGACGAATATGAGGTCTCGATCAAGTATCACCGGGCAAGAAACAGCACGGCGTCGTATCGCTACGATCGAATCATCGCTTGCACCGGCTTTCGCTTCGCCAACAAGATCTTCGATGACCAGTGCCAACCCGAGATGATGATCGACGACAGACTGCCCGCTCTGACGTCTTGTTGGGAATCAACAAATGTGTCGAACATGTACTTCGCCGGGACGCTCATGCAGTCGCGGGACTACAAGAAGACGAGTTCGGCCTTTATTCATGGGTTTCGCTACAACATCCGTGCCCTGCATCGAATCCTTGAGCAGCGTAACTACGGAAGGGCGTGGCCGTCGATCAAAGTCACGTCATGGTTTCCTGACGTCCTCTCGATAATCATACGCAGACTCAATGGAAGTTCCGGAATGTGGCTGCAATACGGGTTTATCGGCGACCTGGTCATAGAGCCTAGCGATACGAAACCCGGCCGTTACCTGGAGGACGTACCGGTCGATTATGCTCATTCCACGGAGCTCTGTGCCGATCGCCCTCATTACGTCGTCACTCTTGAATACGGCAGATCGGACTTCGACCCGTTACGCGGTGACCGCGTCTCTCACACGGACGTGGAGCATGGTGCAGAGAGTACAGCCCTTCATCCGGTGATCCGCCGATATCAAGATGAGGACATGATCGATGAACTGCACCTCGTTGAAAACCTCGAAGCGGTTTGGTGTGACGAGAAGTTGCACGTTGAACCTTTACGGCGATTTCTTACACGAGAGTAGTCTGGAGCCAGCTTTGTTTGATCGACCCGTTCCTGGCAATAATTCGATCGGAGTCTCCTGGTCCGGCGAGACTTGCGCGGCAAGGCAGCGCTCAGGTCGCAAAACGGCTTGGATCCGCCACATCAACGCATACTTCCGCGATCACGCTGCGACGCAGCGCGGGGTTGAAGGGCTCCTCGAATCGCGCTCGCTATTGCTCCAGGTTCTTAACAGGGATCCACAACGTCAGATCGGTGTCAATGCTAACCGGCCCGCCGACTCCACCGTCGAACATCGACCCGGAACCGTAGAAGTCGAAGTAGAGCTGGGCCGGCGGCGCTTGATACTCGATGCCGTCAAGGTCCAACTGTCCATACGGCAACAACAGCGGATCGCCCAGCTTGGCCTCCCAAACAGCGCGGAACGCCCACGCGTTGTACTCCCACGCCGATGCGTCGGCGTAGTTGACGATCAACACGTTGCCCGACAAATGGTTCCAATGAATCTCCGTACCGACTGTGCTGTCGACGGCCCAAGCAAGAACGTAGCCGCGTAGCCGACGCCCGCCCGGGTTACGCGGGTCGTCGTCGGGACAGCCTTCACCGAGCACCGTGAATGGCGAGACGCCGGCGGGCTGACCTGAGGCTACCGACCAGTAGACGGCTTGGTTGGCGGTCAGACGCAACGTGTTATCCGACCAGATGCAAAGATCGCCATGCACGAAGTAGAGTTTCACGTTGACGTCGAGCGGGTAGTCGTTGGTCAGCTCGATGAACGAATCCTGAATGAGCTGCCCGGTCGAGTCCCATTTCATCTCGACCTTTGTGAACGCAAGCAAACTACCCTTTTCGGGAATGGCTGCACGCGGTATCGATAGAACCGGAAGCTCCGTACTACCAGCGGTCGACTCCAGTTCCGAAAGAACAGCGAGCGTGCCGTCCGTAAGGCCGGTGCCGACATCACCAGGCACCGCCGCCCCGAGAGCAGGTTGAGGCACCGATCCGAGATCGTACGAAATCACGCCGGGCTCTTCGCCGATTCCCACCAGGGTACGTCCGGAGCGCTTAACGCTTCCGTTGAACGTCAACAGCTTCGAGGCGACGCCCAACAGCGGCGCGTCGATGCTTTCTTCGCCGCACACGGTGGGGCTGTAAAGCCCGTCGATGCGGGCCTTGCCTCGGTCGGTTTGAAGGATGGAGCGCCAGAAGTGGTTGGCCACGCCCCCTTCGGTGTACTGACTCAGTAATGTCTGATCCCACGAACTGATGCAGCGATCTGTTCCTGAGAACCGGTTCTCGTTACCGTTCCACAGGTCGAACTTCGCCTTCGTGATCGGCGAACACTCCGTTCCGCAGCAGGCGATCAGATCGTAAACGCACCCGATTCCCTCGACGCACTGGTCATTCGTGCATGGATCGTCATCGTTGCAGTCGATCGTGCCGACGGGCTCGCATTCGTCGGTGTTCGGGTTGCACACCTGGATCGTACAGGGCGGGATAATCTCACAAATCTTGTCCATCCCTCCACAGCAGCCGGACGCTGTACATTCCTCGTCGAAGCACGGCCTGTCCTCGCAGTCATCTACCGTTTCACACAAGGGTGTGTTGACACAGCAGCCGTCCGCTCCGCACGTGTCCGTGGTGCAGGAATCGAAGTCGTTGCAGTCCAGCGCCGTCGTACACAGCGGCGTATTCACGCAGCAGCCGTCGGCCCCGCACGTATCCGCCGTACAATCATCACCGTCGTCACAGTCCTG
>JADFRO010000343.1 GCA_022561255.1 Planctomycetota bacterium
GAACGACGGAACCGGCAACTTCACGAACCGGTTCGCGGGAAGCGGGATCCCGGTGATCGCGAAAATGTCCAGCGTCATCGTCGCAGACTACGACTCCGACGGTGACCTCGACATCTACCTGGGCAACTGGGAGCTGCCCAACGTCCTCATGAGAAACGACGGCGGCTTCAACTTCACGGACGTCTCCGTTGCCGCGGGCGTCGCCGATGTCGGTGCGGCGGTCGGTTGCGCCTGGGGCGATTTCGACAACGACTCCCACGTCGACCTGTACGTCGCGAACCGCGGCGGCAGCAGTGGAAATCCGATCACGCAACGCCTCTACCGTAACCAGGGGGACGGAACATTCGTCGACGTCGCGGTGGCGCTCGGAGTGAACTACACCATCCCGTTGTACCAAGCCGTCTTCGTTGACTTCGATCTCGACGGCGACGCGGACCTCTACCTCTCCGGGGATAAATGTGCCGCGCACGGCGAGCCCAACCGTCTCTACCGCAACGACGGCGGCACATTTACCGACATCTCCGTTGGTTCAGGTGCTGATGTTTGCATCGGGTCAATGGGCGTCGCAATCGGAGACCTGAATTTCGACGGCTGGCCCGACATGTATTGCACAGATGTGCCGCCCGACAACGTAATGCTCTTGAATCAAGGCGGGAACGGAACGTTTGTCGACGATGCGATCGCTAGCGGGCTCGCCTCGAACGCGATTGGCTGGGCGGCGATTTTCTTCGATTACGATAACGACACGCGGGAAGATTTGTATGTCTGTAATAGCTCCGACGTGAACCGACTGTACGACAACGACGGAGTGTGGCCTATCCCCGACGTCGCGGCCGCGCTTCAAGTAAACGATCCCGGCAGTTCGTTCGGCGCGGCGGTTGGTGACATCGATGGGGACGGCGATCTCGACCTGCTCGTTTCCGATAACGGAGACCGAGTCCGCCTGTTCATAAACCACGAGGGTGAAAACCGAAACTGGATCAAGTTTCACGTCAGGGGCTACGGGGAGAGCTATGCGGCAATCGGCGCAAACGTGCAGATCAACGTCGGTTCAACCTCCCAGCGCAAAGAAGTGATAGCGGGAGGAAACGGGTTCAAGGGGCAAAACGAACTTATACTCCATTTCGGGCTCGACACCGCACAAACGGTCGACGAGGCCGTCATTACCTGGCCCGGTGGACATACCCGAACTCTCACGAACCTCGTCGCAAATCGCACCTATAAGGTGCATCCCGCAGGCGACATTCCGACGCTCTCAGCGTGGGGTCTCGTAATGATGGCCATGGGCATCGTCGTCCTCGGCACCCTGGTGGTTCGATACAGAGTTGTATTCCCGGCGAACGCTTCTTCCGCGCGATAGGCGATCACGCAACGACCCTTGTCGCAGCGTCTGCGTCAAGAACGCCGCGTTGCAGAACAGACTGCGGGCTCACCGCAACAGGTCCGACTTCCGCTTGTGCGACGCGCCTCTCCCGCGACAGGACGCAAAAGCGTCGCTACGGATTCAGCAACACCTGCAGCACTATGAGTTTGCCACTCCCTATCGGGAATAGCCCATCGGCGCCACGCTATCGTCCCTCTTCCAGGCGGCGCATAAATTCACGGACTTGTGCGATCCGCGACTGCGCCTCTCGCGCGGCCCGATACGGATCGACTTTGCTTGCATGTTCATACGATGCGATGGCATCCTCCGGCCGCCCCTGAAGAGTGAACCAATCACCACGCGCCAGGTAGATTCCACCATGCAGGGGCTCAAGCGCTTCAGCCTCGTCCAGCAGGTCCGCGGCCTCGTCGATGCGCAGCTCCGCGATCATCAACTGCGCCAACAGAACGCCGACTCTCGCACTGGGGCGAATCGCGTACGCCTCGCGCAACGTCTCTTCCGCCTCAACGTGACGATTCTGGTGAAGGTAGATTTTGCCCAGCGTAAGTAGCGCCTTTAGATCTTGCGGAAACTCACTCACCACTCCCGTGATGATCGCAAGCGCCTCATCGGTCCGATCCGCCCTCACCAAACCATCTGCCTCGTCGATCGCTTGCAGAACGGACATCATTTCCTTCGGGTCCGCCAGCTCGCCGGTCGGCATCTCAGAAACGGAAATGGACCCGACATAACCAAGCGACTCGAGTCGACGCAGCGCATCAGGGTCAAGTTCACGTGATGACGCGACCGCATCCGCTAGCGACGGTGACCCCTCCATGCGAGACGAAAGCTCGCCGACCAATAGATCCCTCGCGGCCACGACCTCCTTCGCTGCTGTCGAGTAGAGATTGACGGATTCCTGCGGATCCGCGCGAAGGTCATAGTACTCCGGCGTTGGTGCGAGGATGTATTTATCTTCGTGACGACGGATTGCGTAAAGTGGCGACCATCCGCTGTCCAGATAGGGCGCGAGCGTTTCCATGTAAATCATCCGATCGGGATTTCGACGCGCTGCGAGCAAGCTCACCCCGTCAAAGTCGCCGTCATGCGAAACGCCGACAAGATCCAGAATCGTCGGAGTAATGTCCGCGATCGAAACGACAACGTCATCCACAACGTGCCCTCGTTGGATCCGTTTGGGATACCAGAGAATCAGCGGAACGCGCATTGTCGATTCGTAGATGAGCTTCGCGTGCGTCGCCTCATCGTGTTCGCCCAGGCCTTCACCATGATCCGCGACCACAATGATCAACGTGTTTTCGACAACCCCCTCCGTTTTCAAAACGCCCAGCAACCGGCCGATCTGCGAGTCCATGTACGCGATCTCGCCGTCGTACGGTCTTCCGGCGAAACGAGCCGCAAACGGTGCAGGCGGGCGGCGCGGCGAGTGCGGATCGAAGTAGTGCACCCAACCGAAAAACGGGCGCGACCGGTCACGGCCTTTGAGCCACGCGATCGCCCGATCGGTCACCGCCGTTGCCGAACGCTCATAAATCGGTCTGGCAAAATCGGTGGCCGACGACGCCGACACACCCACGTCGTCATCATACAGCGCGAACCCCCGATTCAGCCCGAAACGCGCATCGAGAACGAACGCCGAGATAAACGCCGCAGTTTCATAACCGGCGCGTTCCAGAAGCTCCGCGAGCGTCGCGCGACCGAGCTCAAGGCGATACTCCCCGTTATGGCGAACGCCATGTTTCGGCGGGTCGACGCCCGTCATGATCGTTGCGTGTGCCGGCAAGGTCACCGGGACAACCGTCACCGCATCGTCAAACCGAATCCCGCTCGCGGCGAGTGCATCCAGATTTGGTGTCTTCGCCGCCTCGTAACCGTAACAACCGAGTCGATCCGCACGAGTCGTATCAAGCGTGATAAGAAGTACGT
>JADFRO010000027.1 GCA_022561255.1 Planctomycetota bacterium
CGAACGGTTGAGTCCGACCGATCCGTGGGTTCAGGAGCAGGTCTTCATTCAAACCGAAAACGCCGATCCCCAGGGTGCCATCAGCCGACGTGAAGAACAGCTCGCCACCAAACCCGACGACGCGCGAAACCTCAAACGGCTCGCAAGCCTCTACGAAACGGTAGGACAACGCGATCATGCCGACGCTACGCACACACGTTTGCTCGAACTGAACCCGGGCGACGAGCGGATCATCGTGAGTGCTGCCGGCTACTTTCGCCGTACGGACCAACCCGATCGCGCGATTTCACTTCTAACCGCCCACGCCGACACGAGAGCGACACCGTCCGAAAGAGCCGGCGCCATGCGCCTGGTCGCGCAGGAGCAGATCGCCCAGGGCGACGTCTTGGGCGCCGAACAGACTTTGCTCGCCGCAGCGGACATCGCGGGAACCATCGAGGTGTGGCGGGCGATCGCCGAGTTCTACATGAAGACCGTCCAACAACCCGAGCGGACACTTCCGTGGTACGACCGCGCCATAGACGATGCCCGCCAATCCGATCCACAATCACTTCCCAGCCTGCTCGAAGAACGCGTCGCCTGCCTGCTCCATCGCAACGTCAACGACATAGAGGGCGCACGGCGTGATGTCGACGATCTAAGGACGAACTTTCCAGACTTCGTACGTGGCCATCTGTGGGACAGTGAAATCCACGCCCGCACCGGCGAGATCGACAAGGCCATCGCGTCACTCTCAGTCTACCTAACCGCCAGACCGGGCGATTCGTACGCGCTCTACCAGCGTGCGCGCCATCTCTTATCCAAAGGGGCTACGACTTCCGCCCTTGACGATTTATTGGCCATCAAACGAACAAGCCCTCTCGCCCTTCGCTTGGAACCGCGCATCCTTCTCGCACGGATTTATCATCGTAGCGGGCGAGACGACTTATGGATCCGCGAGTTGGAGGCGATCGCACAGGAAGCCCCAAGCTCGGGGTTTGCCTTGGAAGAATTGGCCACCGCTTATCTGAAACTCCAACGCCTGGACGACGCAGACCGTCTCGTCACCGCGCAGATCAACCGTACCACGGAAAAGCCCGAGGCCCGCTGGTTCTTCCTTCGCGGTCGCATCTCCCTGCAATTGGAAGACCACGATAAAGCGCTTGAAGATTTTCAGCAGGCCGCCCGAGCCGGCGGGTTCACTCCCACAGGCGTCGCGAGGGTGCTGAATCTCTTCGCACAACTCGAGCGATTCGAGGCCGGCGTCGACTACTACACGTCGCTGAGCAGTCAGATCGAACAAACCCCTCTGATCGCATCGCGGTACGCGCGACTGCTGGCCGGTGCGAATCGACCGGAGCAATCCGTTGAAGCCTTTCGCCGGGCGATGGCCGCCGCCGCGCCCGACGCCCGCGACATCATAGGCGTCATCGCCGACGACTTGTACAACTCCTTTCCACCGGATCAGGCCATCGATCTGTTCCGCAACGCGCCGACGACGCCCGCCACGACGCAGGCGAATCAGCGACTTCTCGTGCGCCTGTCGGTCAAGACCCAGCGTTACGACGACGCCTTCATGTCGCTCGACCAACTCATCGCCGACACCAAGGATGACGCCGAGCACGCGGCGTTCTTGCACGAAAAGGGCGACGTCCTCCAGCTCGCCGATCGGATCGACGAGGCCATCGCGTCGTACGAGGAAGCGCTCAAGTATAACGCCGACAGCTGGGTCACCCTGAACAACGTCGCGTATCTACTCTCCGACAGGAAGGGCGACGCAACCCGCGCTCTTCCCCACGCTCAGCGTGCGGTCGCCATCGCCGACAATTCCTTCACTCTCGACACGCTTGGCTGGATCTACGTCGGACTGCGGCAGTATTCGCTCGCGATCGCAGAGCTAAGTCGCGCCATTCGCCTCGACCCCGATTACGCCTGGTCCTACTACCATCTTGGAGAGGCCCACCGCCGCGTCGGACAGTTTAGCGAAGCGACGGACGTCCTATCGAGCGGTCGGGAAGCTGCGCATGCGATGGACGACACCGAACTCAGAGACCTCATCAACGAGTCCGTTCAAAGGACAGCGCAACGTGACCGCAACCCCTGACGCCACCGTACAAGCCCGGAGCGCGATGCCGGCAGGATTTTCTGAGTCCACCGGCTACTTCACACGATGATCTGGCTCGCGCTCGCCTTGCTCATTGTCTGTTCCGGCGCACTCTCGGCGTGCGAAACCGCTCTGTTCGCGCTGACCCGTAAGGATCTTCTCACATTTCGTCAAGAGGTCGCGAGCCTCAGGCGCCGCCCCTACGTAATGATGCTCCATCCTCGGCGCGTGTTAATGACGGTGCTCATCGCGAACACAACCGTAAACGTATCGCTTTTTTCGCTCTCCTTCGCCGCGCTCCACGATGTCCAGGCCCGTCATCCCGCTCTTGCCGCCGCCGGCGGCGCGGCCGTACTTTTCTCTCTGATCCTATTCGGGGAGCTGGTCCCCAAAGCGATCGCACTGGCCAACGCGCAGCGACTCGCACCCACCGCCGCGGCGCTTCTCACCGGGATCAACACGATCGTCGGGCCGTTTCAGTGGCTACTCTCGTTTATGCTCGTCAATCCGATCACACGACTGCTCGCACCCACCTCGCGCTCCTCGGACACCGTGAGCACCGACGAGCTCCGCCTTCTCGTCGAACATTCCGCGAGAGAGGGGCACATCGACTCGACCGAAAACGAGATGCTCCAGGCGGTCGTCGGCCTGACCGACGCCTCCGTTCGCGAAGTCATGACACCGCGCGTCGACATCGAATCAGCAAAAATTGATGACGACCGCGAGACCATGCGACGAACCGCGCGTACCTGTGCACGACGAATCCTTCCCGTCCGTGGACGCGATCTGGACGACATCCGCGGCGTGCTCCACGCGCGCGAAGTGCTGCTCCACCCTGAGGCTGACATGCGATCGCTGCTTCGCCCCGCGGACTTCATCCCCGAACAGGCGAACCTCGCGCAGGTCATGCGACACTTTCGAGAAGAGCGAAGTCACTTCGCCATCGTCGTCGACGAATACGGTGGCACCGCCGGTCTGGTCACCAACGAAGACGCGGTCGAGTGGATCGTCGGCGAGCTACCCAAGTCCGAGCGACCACGCGCTGCTACCAGCGAACGCATCGATGACAATACCTATCGCCTCTCCGGCGATCTAAGCGTTCGCGTATGGGCCGAGCGCTTCGCCGTCGGTGAAATTGACCGCCACATCGACACCGTAGGCGGCCTCATTCTCTCCAAGCTCGGGCGCCTGCCGCGCGTCGGTGATTCCGTACGCATTCGCAACCTCACGCTAACGGTCGAGGTCGTGCGGCGCCGCCGCATCGAAGAGGTTCTGCTCGTCCGCGACGGAAGTTTCGGCACACAGTCGAAGGATCAGGCATGAGCTGGGTCATCGTTTCCGTGTTCATCCTCGTCGGGCTCGCGCTCTCCGCCTTCTTTTCCGGCGCCGAGATGGGTCTGTACTGCGTCAACCGTTTGCGGCTTCACTTGGGCGTGCAGCAAAAGACCCGCGCCGCCGTACGGCTGGCGCGGGTACTTTCCGACGAGCAGGGCGCCCTTTCCGTGACGCTCGTCGGCACGAATCTGTCGAACTACGTTGTCACAACCGCCGTCGCCTATCTGTTCACCGACATGCTGCGCCTCTCCCGAATCGACGCACAACTCTACACGATCTTTCTCTTAACACCGATCGTGTTCGTGTTTTGTGAGGTCGTCCCCAAAAACCTCGTCCAACTGTACGCCGACAACCTGATGCTGCGCGGTTCAGCGCTGCTGGCGACCGCGGATCGATTCTTACGCCTTACGGGAGTCGTTTTCTTTCTCAGGCACATCGCCAGTTCGATCAATCGCCTCACCGGTACCGCAACCACGCGGCGGCGCAGCGTCGAACCCAAGCAACGTGTAGCCATGATGCTGCGCGACGCGATCGCCGGCGATACGCTCAGCGAGGATCGATCCGACCTGATCGACCGCGTATGCCGACTTTCCGAAACGCCGTTGCGCGCCGTCCTACTCCCCTATCCTCGGGTAACGGTCATCGCCGCAACCGCTGACCGTACGGAACTGCTCCGCGTCGCGCGCGCGACCGGCTACGCACGATTGCCCGTCCATGGAGCAAGCCGCACGAAGATCGTGGGCGTTGTGAAAATAGATGAACTGCTTCGAAGTGACGACTGGAATCAGGTCGGCGAGCGCATGACACCCGCCTTAACCTTCGGTCCCGGGGACAACGTCGCCGCCGCGATCGCCAAAATGCGCTCCCAGCGGCGAGGGATGGCCATCGTCACCGGCGGCGGTGGTCACCTCCAGGGGATCGTGACCCTCCGCGACCTGCTTCAGGAAATCGTCGGCTAGGTCATTTCACGTTTCTGTGTTCCCATCGTCGCCCCAAGCGGGTGCCCCGTTCTTGCGCAGCTGGTGCCCCATTCTTGCGCAGCAAGGGTGGGGGACGGATAGACCATGTGATAGCTTAGGGATTTGTCCGTCACCCTCCCTTCGCTGTCGGCGAACAATGAGGCACGCTCAGCCCGCCGTCGCCTCCCTGTTGACGCGCGACGCAATCCCCCTACGGTTACGCGGTACCTCGTACGGTCTCCAGAACGGTTGGTCGCGCGTTTTTTCCGGAGACGGTACGAGCCCACACGTTGGAGTGCTGACACGCGTCGTCGTAAGCAGGGAGGGAGCACAAACTCATGTCCGATGTGAATGAGCTAACAATCGATCACTTTCTTGATCTGGTGTCGCAGCGTACGCCAACGCCGGGGGGGGGCGGCGTAACCGGGCTCGCGGGAGCGCTCGCTTGTGCGCTGGGCCGAATGGTGTGTGCCTACTCAATCCGTAAGGACAGCGACGCCGAGACCCGCGAGGCTGCCGACAAGGCCGGTGACCACTTACTACGCTCTGACCAGATTCTTCGAGCGCTGATCGATCGGGACGCCGTCGCGTACACGAAGATGGCCACCGCCTCGAAAAATCGACACGCGGGACAAGGCCGGGACGGTGACGCTGAAGCCGCGTTCCAGGAGGCTGTGATCGACGCGACGGCAGTTCCGATGGAAATGGCGGCTGTAGCCTCAAACGCCCTCCGCGCGATGGACGAATTCAAGACCGCCGCCAATCGCCATCTGTTAAGCGATCTAGCGATTGCAGCCGTTCTGGCGGACGCCACCGCCCGCGCCGCGCGATGTACGATGTGGGTCAACGCACCACTCATCGCGGATGCCCACCGGCGAACCAAGATCATGACCAACATGGATCGAATTATGCTGCACTGCGCCCATCACCTCGCGTCGGTCGAGGCGTTCGTCCATCGTCACATTGAGGAAAACGCCGCCGCAAACCGATAAACGCTGTGATGGACGACGAACCCGCTTACCACATTGACATCGAAGGCATCGATGTCCCCGGTGCCGCCGCCGGCCGTCGCGGCGCGAGCGAAAGACCCTGGCTCGGCATCCACTTCGATTGTTGCGGCGTCTACAATCGCATCTACCGCAACGCCGAGGGCACAGCCTACCGCGGTTATTGCCCCAAGTGCGCAAAAAAAGTGTCCCTACGCGTCGGCGACGGCGGTACCGATGCTCGCTTCTTCGTCGCCGAGTAAATCACCCTCTTGGCACCTCCTTCGACACGCAAACGCGCTCCCGGAGCAACACCCACGAAGCATTCGACATTTTCGTATCCTGAGCCGCGGGCTTTACCCCGCGCGGTTTCTCCACGTTCGATGTCGCTCGAAAGCCGGCGGACCCGGAATTGAAAATCGAGAAATGCGTTTTCGAGCAGCGCAGATCGACGACGAAGGTCCACGCGAGCACCTAAAACTACACAAAAGCCAAAACATACCTAGAATGGCAAGGGGCGGTTACATACGCGGGTCGTAGCGTCGAACCCTTACCCGAACAACGAGGCGACACCCGCACCGATTGGACGAACCCAAAGAACTACCGATAGCCAACCATGCGGACACTCGAGACATCCAAGAAGCAGCATCGTCAATTCCGTAGCGCCGGCCGTGGACACCCTGACGACAAAAACTCGCGCGATGACGAGCAGCGGGCCGCACGGCGACGCTTTCTCTCGCAATACCGGAGATGGCTTTGGCCTCACCGCGCCGGAATCGCCGTCGTTTTTTCCCTCGCACTGGTGAGCGCAGGGCTCGCCCTGGCCCTTCCGCTGGCGACCAAGTACATCATCGACGACGTCCTCTCCTCCACGCAGGCCGCAGCCGACGTCAAGGTCAACCGTCTCTTCACCGTATGCGCAATCATGGCGATCCTGATCCTCGCCATGCAATCGATCGACACCGTACGCGTGTACTTGATGGCAGTGCTCAACGCCAAAGTGATCTTCCGATTGCGCCAGCGGCTGTTCGATCGGTTCCTGAGACTACCGCTCAGCGAACTTTCCGATCTCAAGTCCGGCGGCATCGTGTCCAGGTTGTCCCAGGACACCGACAAGGTCACGGGCCTGGTGCAGATGGCGCTAATCACGCCCGGCGTCGCATCGATCCGCGTCGCCCTGACCGTCGGCGTACTGTTTGTCCTGAGCTGGCAAATGGCGACCGTTGCGACCTTAATGATCCCGCCGATCGTCTTGATCAATCTGATTTGGATTCGGAAGGTCAGACCCATCTACCGAGGAATGGCCAAGGATCGTGAAGAAATCGACGCACGCGTCACGGAAACCTTCGGAGGGATACGTGTCGTGCGGGCGTTTCACCGAGAACGGCGCGAGGAGCGCGACTACGCCGTCTCCCATCACACGATCATCCGCAAGAAGCTTCTCGCCGAAAAACTTCAGCTCGTCGTCAGCAGCGGATGGGGCCTGCTGATTCCCGGAGCTTCCCTCGTAATCGTAGGCTTCGGTGCGTACCTCGTCATCCAGTCGAAGGGCACGATCGGGGACATCGTCGCGTTTCAGATGTACGCGATGATGTTGCTCCACCCCGTCTCGTCGATCGTCAATTCCTACAGCGCTACGCAGCAAGCACTCACCGCGCTCGAACGCGTTTTCGACATCCTCAACCGGGCTGAGGAAAAGCCCGACCCGCCCGACGCCGTCGACACGCCCAAACCGATCCGCGAGATCCGATTCGAGGGAGTCTCGTTTGAGTATCGAAAAGACCTGCCCGTACTACACGATATTTCACTCACCGTACCTGCCGGAACCACGGTCGCCCTGGTCGGTCCCAGCGGCGGGGGCAAGACAACCCTGACGGACCTGGTCGCCCGCTTCCATGATCCAACGAGCGGAGCGATTCTGATCGACGGCACGGACCTGCGCAAGCTGCGCCTCAACAGCTACCGTCAGCGCCTAGCCATCGTACCCCAGGAGGTCTTTTTGTTTGACGGAACCGCACGCGAGAACATCGCCTATAGCCGGCGTTACGCCGACGAAGCGCAGATTCTCGACGCCGCACAGCGCGCCAACGCTCACGAATTTATCGAGCGCCTCCCGGAAGGATACGACACCATCATCGGCGAGCGCGGGGTGAAGTTGTCCGGCGGTCAGCGCCAGCGACTCAGCATCGCCCGAGCGATCCTCGCCGATCCGGAAATCCTCATTCTGGACGAAGCCACCAGCAACCTCGACACCGAAAGCGAGCAACTCATCCAAGCCTCTCTTGCGGACTTGCTCGCGACGCGTACGACCTTCGTCATCGCCCACCGCCTCAGTACGGTCATGCACGCCGACATGATCGTCGTCATCAACGACGGTCGCATCGAACAAATCGGCAAACACGCGGAATTGATGAGCGTCGAAGGCCTCTACCGCGATATGGTCGAAAAGCAGCATCGCTTAGCCGGAGAACTAATCTAGTGCTCGGTCGCGCATCAGTTGGCAGGTGATCCGAGCCGGCTGGCCACGGGATCATTGCTCGGTGAGGGCCGCGTAGTATGGCAGTTCCCCGATTGACAGACCCCCTGCCGTCGGAACCGCACCCGTGACCAACACAACAATCACCAAACCGACGGCCCCCGTAACATTTTCCCACGAACAGACTTACAAGCCCAAGAGTGCACGTATGGCCACGAGCCATCGGACCAATTCAAGATCGGTCGGGCGATAGTGCGGCGCGAACCGCGTCCGCTGTTGCCCGATCGATCCTTATCGTCTTAAGCGGGCTGGTCAGGCCCGCAACGACGCTCAGATCCTTCTTGGCGACGCCCAGGCGCTTCGCCAGGAATTCGAGAACCGCTCGATTGGCACGGCCCTTTTCCGGTGGGGCCGCCACCGCGATCCTCGCTCGTCCATCCCACTCCCCAAGAAATCGCGTTCGCGACGCTCCCGGCACGATTTTCACCGGCAGCAGCACGGCATTGTCCTCGACGATTAGGCGTAGCACGTCGATATTGTACAAGTTGGCGCGTGGTCGGCACATGCTGCGGGTCGGCGGCTCGGACCCGATGCGGCGCTCGCTGAGGGTCATTGGATCGGCTTCAATCGGAATCGTCATGCTACGACAATACGAGATCGGAGTGATCGGTGCGGGGAACGCGTCGGAGGGTATCGTCCACGCGATCGTACGCAATACGTTGCTCTTTCACGATCGCATCATCGCCTCCGATCCAAACGAAACCCGTCGCAAGCTGTTCGCCGATCGGTTCAACATCACCGTAACCGACGACAACCGCGAGGTCGTCGAGCACAGCGACATCATCGTCCTGGCGGTGAAACCTCAGCAGTACGCCAAAGTGTGCGAGGGGGTTTGCGACCTGATCCGCGATGACCATCTAATCGTGTCGATCATGGCCGGCGTCTCGACGAAATCGATCGAAAAAGCTCTTTCCACCGGGCCGATTCGCGTCGTTCGAGCGATGCCCAATCTTCCGATCCACGTCGGCGCGGGGATGGCCGGCGTATGCAAGGGAAGCCACGCCCAGGACGTGGATCTCCTGCGTGCCCAGCGCATCTTCGAGGCCGGCGGGCGATGCGTCGTGATCGACGACGAGTCGCAGATGGATGCGGTGACGGCTATCTCCGGATCGGGGCCGGCGTATTTCTATTACTTCGTTGAGGCGCTCACAGCCGCAGCCGAGCGCATCGGGCTCTCTGCGCAGCAAGCGGACCTCCTCGCGAAGCAAACGTGTTTCGGTGCGGCCCGCATGATGCTCGAGTCCGGCGAGCCTGCCAAAGCGTTGCGAGCGAAAGTAACGTCACCGGGCGGTACGACGCAGGCGGCGATTGAGTCGATGGTGGAGGACGGCGTCTTCGATCGAATCGGCGATGCGGTTCAGGCTGCGTGGAAGCGCAGTCAACAGCTAGGTCAATAGCCGTCCTTTCAATAGATCATTCTTCGCCCTCGTGAAGCAATCATTGGTGCCCGACTCTTCGCGCCTGAGCCGCGGGCTTTAGCCCGCGCGGACGCGCGATAGCTTTGCCATCGATGGGCGAGCCTGAACAGAGCCGCGCCCGTGAGGAAGCGGTCCGGTTTCGCGGGACGAAAACCGCTCCCTCACGGTCACGCCTCGGTTGACCATGATTCTATTGATCCAGACGCTAAGGTCGAAGCAGCGAGCGGACGGAGGAGGAGGGGTTCAACTCGAGGGCGCGGCGCACGAACGTCTGTGTCTGCGCGTCATCTCCCAGCTTGCTAGCCGCCAGGGCGGCCGCCTCGAAGTGTTTCGCATTGTCCGGTTCGATCAGCGTGAGCATGCGATACTCCCGCAGCGCTTCTTCGTTAGCACCAACTTGCAGATTTACGTCACCAAGGTCTCGGTGGAGCGACACGTCGAACGGATCGATTGCAAGCGCTTGCCGATACCAGTGGGCCGCCTCTCGCAGATCCCCGCGGCGGCGCACGATCGCGGCGACGCGCCCGGGAACAGCCGCGTCGTTTTGTTCGATGCGTGCGAGTTCAAGAAGCTGCGGCAGCGCCCGGTCTTCTTCGTTGCGGCTGAGGTAGATGCCGGCGAGTCCGCGCCAACTGAGCGGGTCCATCGGACAGAGGTGCTGCAGCCGCTTGAGCGCCTCAACAGCTTTGTCGAATTCCTCGCGCCGCAGCCTCAGTTCGGCGAGCGCCTTGGCGGCGGTCCAACTGTTCGGATCGATTTTGGATAGTCGCTCGATCGCCGGGAGCATCTCATCTTCAACGGCTTGCTCAGCCGCGGCGGACAGCTTCTCCGCGTTTACGACGGACAGAACCTTGACGAACACGGTCAAAGCGTTCTTCTCGTTTTCGTCGAGTTCCAGTGCACGGCGGGCAGCCCCCAACGCGCGTTCGTAGTCCACCTCGTCCAGCTCCGCGCGGGCCAATCGCCCCAAGACAGCGGCAGAAACGTCGTCCTGAGCGGCTAGCGCACGAAGTTCACGAACATCCTCAGAGGGCGTCACATCGAATCCCCAGCGCTGGGCTTGCGCCGACGCCCAGTTCGAAAAGTCGGCGTCGAATGCGTCAGGTTCTACGCCTAAGCATTCAACAAAGACTCCCGTTTGCGTGAAGCCGTCGCGGAATCGTTTGAGCATTGCGTCGATGACGTCGTATCCGAATCGATCGATGATGTACTCGCACATCCACTCGCTCTGCGCATAAGCCATCTGGCGATCGGTTGGGCGCTTCGGCCGCATGAACCCCCAGTTGATCGACTCGAGGGTAAACAATCGATCACCGCGTACGGCGTCAACCAAAATCTGCATCCAATCGAAGCTGCGCGGTGCGTCCTCCTGATAGACCGCAAGCCCCTCTGTGAACCAGTGAGGGATGCGATTGTTCGTGGCGGCGAGCGTGACGGTGTGGGTAAACTCGTGTTTGAGAACACGCGACAGATTGTAGCGGCCGGTAAGTTCGGCTGACTCACGTGGTGTGGCCAAGGCGATGACACGACCGGTACACGCTCCAACGGTGTGAATCCAAGGCTTGCCGGTAATCCGAACGCCGAAGGCACGGTGCGTGGGGAAGAACTCTATGATCGTTTTGTCGGTAAGGTGTGTGCCGAAGTCGGCCGTCACCGCCTCGTAGATCGGCTCCAGGTAACTCGCGACGTATGGACCCAACCCAGGATCCCGCTCGTCGTTGTGCCGGACGATGAAATGGTCGGTCTCGAAGCTTGCGAATTTGTGCAACCTGTCGAGCAGTTCGAGCGTGAACTTCGTCCTTTGATTGTACGGATCCAGCGCCCACGCGGCGCCCAGCGCCTCGCGTGCCTTATCTTCGTCGCCCCACTGCATGTACATCATTCCCAGCTCCGTTCGGGCATTGGCGTCGGTGGGATCGCGCTGGATTGCCGCGAGGTACTCGCGCTGGGACGCGGCGTACTGACGTATTCCCGCCAGGGCGTCCGCCATCATTCGGTGGAACCTGGCACAATTCGCGTCGACGGCTGAAACGCGAACCCGCAGGCGCTCGATCGTCGTCTGATCGTTCATGCACGCCGCTGCTGCTGCCGCGATCGACATCGCGGTCAGATCGTTCGGGTTGATCGCCAGTGCACGATCGCACATCTCGGCGGCCTGTTCGTAACGCCGCTCCAGAATCAGTTTCTTGGCGAGCAGGTGAATCGCCGGTGCGTCGTTGGGATTGATCTGCAGCGCGCGCTTGGCCCGAATCTCGACCTCCTCGAAACCCCACCGCTCCAACGCGACTTCACCCAATCCGACGTGCGCCTGCGGAAGGTTGGGATTGATCCGCATGGCGGCACGATAGTCGGAGACGCTGCCGTCATCCTCATCGTTGTTGAACTTCTCTCGCAGTAGCTCAGCGGCAGCGATGCGGGCAGGCCAGTAGATGCGGTCCAACCGACCGTACGCACGTTGGAGCATCTCCTGTAGCGCGTGCGTGGTTCGCGTGGCGACGTGCGTCTGAGTGAGCACGCTGTAGCGCACGAATCCGACGGCCGCATGGGTGATCCAAGCGGCGTCTTGGGGAAGCTCCGCGCGTTCCACGAGCTGGCGGTCGAACCAGCGATAAACCTCGATCGCTTCGTCTCGTCGGCCAAGCACTTCGAGTAGCTCGCCGAGAATGCGCCGGGCGCCGGCGTGGTCCTTGTTCAACCGAATCGCGGAGCGGGCGGCTTGCACTGCGCTGGCATAGGTTCCCAGGTGCCGATGGGTCTGCGCGAGAAGGTAATACCAATCGGCGGAGTCTTCGGCTTTCTCTGCCAGCAGGCCGTCGAGTGCTTGACGGTACTCGCCGACCTGAAGACGGCACTCCGCGAGTCCCAGCCGCGCCGCCACTTCGGTGAGCTCGACCTTCGACAGTTGGCTGAACGCCTCGGCGGCCTGGTCGTAGGATCCCCGCATCAGCAACTCGCGCGCCTCGAAGATGGAAACGGGTGGTGTTTGAGGTTGAGACTGCCCGACCGCTTCGGTACGCTCCGCTGCCGGTAGTTGCTGGCCGGGCGCTGCGACCGTAGCGGCCGCACCAAATGCCATGATGATCGCAAGACGACCCGTCTGTCTAATGCAACTGTTCACGGTTTCGTTCGATCCGGGTGTCAGATGAATCTCGTGAGCTGACGTCGGGCGCGTTTGCGTGTCCGCTCGCGCCGTCGTTGGTGTATCGGCAGCCTTGCGGGGCTGCCGCTTGCATTTCCCGCTGCAACCGAGCGTGCTACGAACAATCGGCGCAGAGCGGATCGGCGGTGGGAAACGGGCGCTAGAGCTCTGACTCGGGGCGTCCAGCCGGTCGCGTCGGTCCGAAGAGTTCCGAGGCGTTGGGCTGCTCCAGTATGAACCGCGCGTTGATCGATTCTGCATGAGCGAGTTGGTACAGAGCTCGAACGATGGCCCCGTAATCCAGACCCAAGCCCAGTGGTGTCCCGTCAACGTCGACCGCAGCTTGTTTGCCCAAAAGTTCGATCAGTCGCGGGAGTGCAAACGGGGCGCTCATCGGCGACGATGTCGTGCCACTGGCGACGACGGTACGAAGGATCGTCAACGTTTTGGCGCCGGTTGCGGCGTTCATGGTGATGCTGCCGTCGGGCGAGCGGTAGAGCAGCGGAGGTTGACAGCGAAGGTCGGTTCCGAAGAGTGCGATGCGCCTCGAACCCGTCCGCTTAACGTAAACGAACTTGTTGCTTGAGGTGGGCACGAGGTCGAGCAGAAAGTTATCCTGCGCGATGCCTTTCGACGCGATGGTTCGATCGTTGCGTTTAAGCAACGCTTCGTAGGCGGCGACCTGAACCCGTGGGTCTGTATCGTTGAGCAGCCCGCGAAGCGCGATCGCCGCAGTCGCCATCCCTTTCGCCTCGGCGAGCGCGCGAATCGCCTGGAAACGATGCGAGCCATGATCCTCTTCGGCGTGCAACACCAGGCGATCACACGCGACGTGGTCGCCGAGACGAAGACCCGCCACCGACGCGTGGAAACTCACGTCGTCGTCTCTGTGAGCGTACAGCTCGTCGAGTACACCCAGCGCCGATCGACCGAGTCCCTCGAGGCAAAGCGCGATGCGGGCGTGCGGAGCGCCGGGCCGGAGCATTTCCTCTGCGAGTTTTCGAGCCCGCGTCGCTTCGAACTGCGGATCGCGCGATAAAAACAACGCTTTGACGAGATCAAGAAAGTGTCCAGCCGCGCCGTGATACTCGACCGGAAGTTCAATCTGTACGAACGACGGCGAGACGGCGTCGGCTATTTTTCGTGGGCTGGTGAAGCGGGCGTTGATGCGATCCTGCGTCTTACGCACGAGTCGATACGACGGTGTGTTGAGCACGAACCGAAGTCGACGATCCTTCATCACACCGCCGCCCCCGACCACGACACCCTCCAGCGGGTTCGACTCGGTCGCCGCATCACCGCCGGAGAAGGGGTTGAGAAAGACCGGTCCGGCTGCTTGGGCGAGAACCTGTCCCATAATGGCGACGCCGGAAGGAAACGGCCGGTAAACTTGAAGATCCGCCGTGAAGAGCCTGCCCCCACGCAGCGACTTGGTCTGCGTACCCGGTAAGGCCGTGACCACCACGTCAAACCGTTCGCCACGGACGGCCACCGGTGGAACCTCTCCTTGAACAACGACAACGGCGGTGTCGAGGTCCGCGATCAGTTGCTCCGGTGAGATGCCCTTGGTACCGACGACGTTGCTGCGAAACTGGTGCTGTTTGTAGATGCTCTGGACGAGTCGGCCATAAACGCGGCGCGGACAGTCCGAAGAGCCGTTCTTCCCGAGCCCCACCACCAAGCCGTATCCTCGCACGCGCATCGGTCCGAGACCGTCGAAATAACCCAGTGATCCGATCGTATCGCGAAAGGCTGCCGACTTCGCCAGGGGGTGGGCCGTCGCGTCGACGCCCAGATCGTAGCGCTTCTTGTCCTCTCCACTCCAAACGCAGCCCGCGATAGAACACAGAACGATCACAGCGGCGAGGTCGACACCGCAGCGCCGAAGAAGGATCATTGTCGAAGCCATCAGCTACTCCCGTTGGGGAAACGTCGTCGGTGTGGTCCAACCGGGAAGGAGCCCAGGCTAACGCGAACGAGGCGTTGTGGGCCGTCTCGGAAGTCCTCGGTCGGACCCCGAAACGATAGCGGCAAGACACCGTCGACGTCAAGCTCCGCCGTATCTGATTCGATGTGACGTACCAGCTTATACCAGCATGTCGACGATCGCCGCGGCTGCCAGGACGACGCTCACTGCGCCGTTGAGGGTGAAGAATGCGAGATTGACGTGACGGTAATCGCCCGGTCGAACCAGGATGTTTTCGACGATGAGCAATAAAGCCGCCACGCCGACCCCGAGCGCGTAGACGAATCCGAGCTTCGCAACATACCCCAGCATTACCAGGGCGAGGATCGCGATCACGTGGGCACCTCGCGCGATCCACAGCGCGGTGGCAGGCCCCAGCCGCGACGGCAGACTGAACAGGTTGTCACGGCGATCGACCTCGATGTCCTGGCAGGCGTAAATAATGTCGAAACCACCGATCCAGCAGGTGACGGTGAGCATCAGCAGCAGCGCGGGTTGGCCGAGGCTGGCGGGATCGATCGCAATCCATGCGGCGATCGGGGCGAGTGCAATGGCGCTGCCCAGGTAGAGGTGAGACCACTTTGTGAAGCGCTTGGTGAACGAATAAACGCAAAGGTAGATGAGCACGGGGCCGGATAACACAATGGGCCAGGTGTTGTTGTAGAATGTGTGGAACCCCAAGCACCCCGCGCCGAACGTCGCCGCTGCAAGGATCAGCATGCCGTACGCAGCCGCCCGTGATAGGTTTCCCGCCGCGAGCGCGC
>JADFRO010000344.1 GCA_022561255.1 Planctomycetota bacterium
CTTGCCCCGGGGGAGGGCGAGGCTCCCGCCGAGCCGCAACCGTCATGACATGTGGACATCACGGCTCGCCAGGAGGCCCGCTCTCCCAGGGTTCTGCATAGAGCGTTATGGTTTCCGCCGATTCTCTCCACCGATCCCCCTCGCTGTGTTGTCGTGATCCGCTCAGGTCGCTACGCTGACCGAAGTCGGGCGATTCGGGCGGCGGTGCGGTGCTCGCGTCGCCGTGTCCAAAATGTTGCCCCCAGGAGCCGGAGCGTGAATGTTCTGCTGGATCGATTTTGCCGGTACGTGAAGGTCGAAACGACAGCCGTCGAGCAAACGGACGCCTACCCCAGCTCAGCGGGGCAGCTCGAACTCGGCAAAATCCTTGCGGCGGAGCTCAACGAGCTCGGCCTGATCGACGTCCGTGCCGACGAGCACGGCCTGGTCTGGGGTGACATTCCAGCCACCGTCGCCGGCGCCCCACGGATCGCATGGTTCGCGCACATGGACACCTCACCGGAGTTCACCGGTAAGAACGTCAAGCCGGTCATCCACGAAAACTATGACGGGAAGGACATCGTTTTGCCCGGCGACTCGACTCGTGTGATTCGTGTCGACGATTGCGATGTGCTGGCCGGCCTGATCGGCAAGACGATCATCACCAGCGACGGCACGACACTGCTCGGCGCGGACGACAAGTCGGGTATTGCCGTCATCATGACGGCTGCCGATCACCTCATGAAGAATCGTGACATTCCGTGCGGGCCCATTCGCGTTCTCTTTACGTGTGATGAGGAAGTCGGTCGAGGCGTCGACAAACTCGCCATCGCCCAGATAGACGCTGTCTGCGGATACACGCTCGATGGCGAGACGATCGGCGAGTTGGACACGGAGACGTTTTCCGCTGACCTGGCCGTCGTGACGATCACCGGTCGAAACATTCATCCCGGTCTGGCTACACGTAAGATGGTCAACGCGATTCGCCTGGCGTCGCTGTTCGTTTCGCGTATGCCGTGGGAGGTTCTCTCGCCGGAAAACACGTCGGACCGCGAAGGCTTTATGCATCCGTACAAAATCGACGGCGGCGTGGATCGGGTGGAGATTCGCATCATCCTTCGAAGTTTCGAGACGGGAGAGCTTGCGAAGCAGGCTGACATGCTGCGCGAGATGGCTGCGACGGTTCTGGCGGCGCATCCGCGCGCCAAGATCGACGTCAACGTCACGAAACAATATCGCAACATGGGCGACGCGCTCACTAAAGAGCCTCGGGCTGCGGAGCTTGCGGCGGAGGCGATTCGCACCGTCGGTCTGACCCCGCGTGTGCAGTCCATTCGCGGGGGCACGGACGGCTCGCGTTTGAGCGAGCTGGGTCTGCCCACTCCGAACCTGGCTGTCGGTATGCACAACTTTCACTCGCCGCTGGAGTTTGCATGTCTGGACGAGATGGAGCAGTCCGTAGACGTTCTCATCGAACTCGCCAGGATCTGGGGTAAGCAAACGTAACCCCCGGCTAGGCCGGACGTTGCCGTCACGTCGTTTCGGCGTGCCTTGTTCTCCGAGACCTATGGATTTGTCCTGTCAAAAAAGAGACTTGACGCGCCGTTTGTTGTTAGGTATACGTTAGGTATCGGCGTGGGGCGTGTTGTCGGGCGCCGCCTTGGGGGTGGTCGAGTGGGTGACGGCGATGGGACGGTCGGTGAGGGTCGCGAGACAAGTCGACGCCCAAGCGGCAAGCCTCGTACGCGTACCGTGGTTGCACGCGGGCGGCTGTCGGGAAACGCGTTGATTCCACTGACGGATGCGCAGCGAAAGCTGGTGGATGACAACCTCGGTTTGATCGGTGTACATCTCCGGCGGTTTGTGTCGAGCCTGGGCACGCCACGCCGCGATCGTGAGTGGGAGGATCTTTTTCAGGAAGGGTGCGTCGGGCTGATGCGGGCAGCCAAGGATTTTGATCCCCAGCGTGGGATCGCTTTCGCTGCGTTTGCATTACCGAGAATTCATAACGCCGTTAGCAGAGCGCTTCACGAGAAGTTCAGCGTGATTCGAACTCCTGCGCCGCGATCGCGCCGCGGATGTGACGAGGAGACGTCGAATCGCGGCCGAGGCGACGCGTCACTGCGCGATCACGCCATCGGCGAACGGGCGCCGAAAGCCTATCCGATGTCGATCGAAATAGCGGATCACGCGGCTTTGAAGCGAAACCATGACCCGTCCTGCGCAGCTCCATCTGAGACGGTGGGGGAGCGCATACGCGCGAAGTATGAACAGGCGGTTCAGCGAGCGGGTGAGAAGATCGCGGCTCGTGCGTCGCGCCGTGGCGATCGGGACAAACTCGTTGCGATTCTTCGCGAGGAGCGGTTTTTGGTTCCCAGTGAGGAGTCCAAGGCTGCACTACGCCAGATCGCACGGCAGACGAAGTCGTCCTACGCACGTGTCGCACAGTGCGATAAGAGGTATGCCAATGCAATCAAACATGCGCTCGAGTCGGATCCGGAGTTCCGGGAGCTGCAGCGTCGGGTGCGCGCCCAGCCGCTGGGCGGTGAGGTAGCCATCGACCACAGCCTCGAGGAGTCCCTTGCGGTTGCGAGTGCGGACGAATTCGTACGGCGGTACGGTAACGTCGACAGCTCCGCGCGGGCGGCTATGTTCGAACGACTGTGGGATGCGTCGCCTCACGACGTTGACGCGTTCCTGCACGAAAGAGTGCGTACACTACCGCCTGGGGCTCGCGAGAAGTTGCTGCGCGATTCACCGGCGGTTCGTAGCTAGTGTTCCATTACGCATTGATTGACGGGTTTTTCCGAGCCGCTCCTGCGGAGCGCAACTCGCCCGCGCGATCGCCACGCCGGGTATGGCCTGAACAGAGCCGCGACCGTGAGGGAGCGGACACCCGGAAATCCTTCAGGAAAGGGTGAACGTACTCTAACGTTCGCGGGTCGGAATCCGCACGAAGCCGGGTAGGGAGGAGGAGGTTCTTCTTCTGTTGGCGAGTATTGTTCCGGCCGTTAGTAATAGGAGCCCTGTGGTGACTGTGCCCCAGGTTGATATGGCTGGAATTTTGTCTATTAGTTCACAGGAAGTTTCGGGATTGAAGGCATCGTAGATTGCACAGAAATAGATAATGTCTGAATGGGTTACTTTGCCGTCTTCATTTAGGTCGAAGGTTTGAATTTCATTTCTTGTTAGAGGAGTTGTTTTTTTTATTGTTTCATACATTGCTGTTTGATCTTCATCATTGACGAAACCATCTGCGTTGTAGTCTCCTCTGGGGGTTTTTCTCCGGACCAAGTTCCATTCCCTACGGCTGCTGGTC
>JADFRO010000345.1 GCA_022561255.1 Planctomycetota bacterium
CCAGCTCTTTTCCGGAACAAGGGACCGGGACGAGATCGCTATGCAGCGGAGCGCTGCGTTCACACGCTCCTCTGTTTGCCCTGATCTGTGCCGGGGGTGTTCTGCTTGGGTCAAGTAACGATGCGAAGGCACAAGCTCCGTTGCTACCCGTTGAGACGATTCAGGTCAGCATCGACTCGGGCGTTGTCTTCCCTACCGGAACGGGAAACGACCCTATGGTCGTGTTTTCTCGCTTCGTCGAGGTCGCGGGCGCCGCCTGGGTCCGCCTGCGGTTTGGCGAAGTTCAACTCAGCGGTTCATCCGCGGAAGGGGACGAATCCTTTATCAGGATCACTTCCCTTTGCGACGATGTTCAGCTTCTGGATTCCGCTGCACTGGAGGTCTGGGGAGATACCTCCGCGTACTTCAACGGCGACCGGGTGCTCGTGGAGTTGGTAGCCCGCGCCAACACCGGTGCCAACCGCGTCACGATCGACAGAATTGCCTCTGGACCTCAGAGCAGTTTTGAGTCGAGCAACGCGCCCTGCGGAACGGACGACCGTGTCCCCTCCAGTGACCCGAGGGCGGCGCGTTTTCGGTTCCAACGGTTTAACAATGAGTGTGATAAGGAAGTATTTTGCACCGCTTTTCTGTTCGATGACCGACCGAGCTGCGCGATAACCGCCGGGCACTGTTGCCAAGTGATCGACTGGACGTGTGGGTTTCCACCGGTTGTGGAGTTTAACGTTCCAGAGTCCGACCCGGATGGCGCGATCAATTACGCCCACCCGAACGACCAATATCCGGTCGAGCAAATCTCCACCGACCAGTGGCAGAGGGCTGGTCTCGGAAACGACTGGTGCTACTTCGGTGTTCTCGACAACCCGAATACAGGAAAGACTCCGCTCGAAGCCCAGGGCGCTTCGTACCAGTTGGTCCAAACCGTCCCGGACGACAACTACGGGAGTACGCTTCGGGTCACGGGGTACGGAGTTTACCCGTACCTCGGGCCATACAACGAACTCAGCGGGACGCAGCAGACCGACAGCGGTCCCTACCAAGCCAAGGTCGGGACTGCGATTTCGTACGTCGTCGACACGACCGGCGGCAACTCCGGCTCGGCCGTGGAACACGTGTCCGACGGCCTCGTTTACGCCATTGCCACGGACGGCGGATGCTGGGCCGGCGGCGGGGCAAACAAAGGTAACGCGATCGACCACCCGGGGTTGCAGGACGCGCTGGCCTGTGAGACCGGGATGTGCGCCTTGGATTGTAATAGCAATGGTATTATTGACCAGTGTGACATCGATTGTTCTTCCTGTGGGGAGGATTGCAACGTCCCGGGGTGCGGAACGGGCTCGGACTGTTTCAACAGCAACGGCATTCCCGACGAATGCGAGGGGATTATTTTTCGTGGCGCGTGCTGCGTCGGAACCGACTGCGTACCGGGGATGACCCAGTGTGCGTGCACGGAGCAGGGCGGGACGTATCAAGGGCAAGGGTCAACCTGCCAGGGTCCACGGGCGTGCTGGCAATACTCTGCGCCGCCGTGATCCGTGCGCTACGACGGGTTGGTCGGCGGCGCGACGATCTGCTGATTGCACACCTATGGCGTACGTTGTCCGATTGTGAATCTGTAGTGCGGAGGACGAGTCACGATGACGCAGGCAAAATGGCTGGCCGACCAGCTTGAAGGCACGCGAGACTGGACGCTCAAGCTCATCGCCGATCTGAACGGATCGGACTGGACGTTTCAGCCGTCGGCGGGGATGGGCCACGCCCTTTGGCTCTGTGGCCACTTGGCCTGTGCGCAGGATTTACTGGTCTTCATTCGATGCCTCGGGCAACCTGGGATTCTGGAGCCATCCTTTACCGATCATTTTCCGATCGGAAGTCCCGTGAAGTCGGCGGACGAGCACGATTTTCCGCCGGTCGAGGCCGTGCTCAAGACGATGGAGGACACGCATCGCAGGACGTGCGAGGCGATTCTCGCGATGAATGACAGCTTGCTGGCTGAACCCGCGTTCGCCGGCGACGGCAAGTCCGCGCACCCGCACTACAACGACAAAGGCGGAGCGGTTGCGCACCTCAATCGCCATGAAGCTTTCCACGCGGGGCAACTCGCCACCATTCGGCGCCTACTCGGTAAACCCTTCCTCCGATAGCGGGCAGCCGACGGGCTGGAAGTCCGCGAGAAAACCCTGTACAAAAAGATGTCTTGTAGCATCGTCACCTTGGTGTGAAAACACGGGCGCAGCGTCCGTGTCACACGATCTGTACGCAAGGGCCAGCGGTTAGTATGAGTACGATCTCCGTCCAAGTTCTATTCCTGGGGCCGGCTCGTGATTTCGCGCGGAGCGAATCCGATCACGTCGATCTTGAGGACGGCTCTACCGTGGCTGAGCTACGCGCCCTCCTCGCCCAGCGGTATCCGAAGCTGGCGCCTGCGCTGAGTACGGCGCGCCTCGCGGTCAACGAGGAGTTCGTTCGTGACGACCGAGTATTGTTGCCGGGCGACGTCGCGGCCGTCATCCCCCCCGTCTCCGGTGGGGAGGAAAGCACGACGGTTTGGATCGATCTGGTAGACTCGGCGATTCCGACCGGGCAACTTCGTGAATTCGTGGGCGGCGATACGCGCCTCGGCGGCATCGTAACGTTCGAGGGCGCCACGCGGTCGGTGGACGATCCTCAGCACGGGCGCCTCGTTCGACTGGAATACGAAGCCTACGACTCGATGGCCCGGCGACAGCTTGAGCATCTCGCCGAGGTGGCGATCAAACGATGGGGTCCCGGGCGCATCGCGATCCTTCACCGACTCGGACCGGTTCCGCCCGGCGAGACATCGGTGGCGCTGGCGACCGCGTTCGCTCACCGTAAGGAGGCGTACGAAGCGAGTCGCTGGTTGATCGACACCCTCAAAGTCGACGTGGCGATCTGGAAGAAAGACATCTTTGAGGACGGATTCGTTCGCTGGGTTGAGAAGCAGTCGAGGACGCCGAGGCGAATCGAAGCGGGTTCGCCTCACCTCAGATCCCAAGCGTAACGTTCAGGGACGATGAAACGAACAGGCGAAAGCACAGCGGATCGCAAGAAACGAGCACGTCGGATCTTGACGGCGCTGCGCAAACTCTATCCGTCGGCCGACTGCGCACTAAGGCACGACAATCCGTTTCAGCTTCTGATCTCGACGATCCTTTCCGCGCAATCGACCGACGAAACGGTGAACAAAGTGACGCCCATCTTGTTCAAGCGCTTCAAGACGCCCAAGGCGCTGGCGACCGCAGCTCGCGAGGATGTCGAGGCGATCATCCATTCCACC
>JADFRO010000346.1 GCA_022561255.1 Planctomycetota bacterium
GCTGGGTTGGAGCCCAAGCTGGGTGACTGCGAGGACGCGGAAACGCTGCTGAGTGGACTGCTTAAGGAGAACGAGAGTCGCTACGACTACTGCGTGATCGACTGCCCGCCGCATCTGGGGCTCTTGATGAGGAACGGCTTACGCGCTGCCAACGAAGTGATGATCCCCGTGGATACGGGATACTTCTCACTTCACGGGCTCACTCGGCAGCTGGCAACGATCGAGAAACTCGGTGAGCGCTACGGTACGCGGCCGGCGGTTCGGGTTCTGCCGAACCAGTACGACGTGCGAACCAAGCTGGCACGCGAGATTCTGGCGGAGCTGCGGGATCGCTTCAAAGGCGTGGTGTACGAGACGATCGTCAACTTCAACACGAAGCTCAAGGAATGTGCCAGCTTCGGACAGCCGATCACGGAGTTCGCTCCGACAAGTACTGGGGCTCGAGACTTTCAGAAGCTCGCTCGCGAGGTCATCGCCGTCGAGGCACCGGTCGTTCCGACGGCCGATCTGCTGGAGCACATGGAGCGCCTCGCGGCCGACGCGGAACGTCTCCTCGCGACGACGACAACCCTGGTCGACAATCAACCGACTGTGGATCGGGGGTCGGCGGAGAAACCCGAAGCCGCAAAGACGATTCCGGCGCGGGGCATTCCGGTGCTTCCACGAGCCGTCGAAGAAAGCTTGCAGCGTAAGTCGCCGACGACGTCGCCCATCTTGGTGGAACGATCCACTTCCGCGACTTCCGCTACGGCTCCAGTGTCGTCGAGCCCTGGGCTCCAGCCAAAGGTCGACGCGGCGATTGCGGGGAAGAATCCAACGACGCCGCTTGTGCAGTCGCAGACGCCCCCCCAGTCCTCTCCCCAGACGCCGCCTGAAACGAAGAGTATGACACAGGACGTCGCGACCGAGGCTTCTGGCTTGGTCGAAACTCCCCCACACTCGGAAGAGATCGACCGGAAGATCGCGGCAGTTTACGGTGTCAGGCAGGAAGGTGAGGTGATCATCTTCCGCAGCCACAACGACGAGGCGTCGGAGATTCAGATCGCCGGCGACTTCAACGACTGGATGCCGCACACGACGCCGATGCGAAGGCTCACCGACGGAGATTTCGAGATACGCTTGAAGCTGCCGAAGGGGAGGTACCGCTACCGGCTCGTCGTTGACGGGCGATGGTCGCACGACGCTCATAACCCGGCAATCGAAACGAACGAATACGGCGAGCTCAACTCGGTCGTTGAGGTAGCCAAGTAGACGGACGCTCGCCACCGCCCATCAACGACACGATCACTCGTCGAGCACACCCCTCCGGGCTTGCACCTGGCCGGTTGTTTCTCGCGCGGCGTGCTTGACAGTAGCTACGCCTTGCGCGAAAACGCCTGTCTTTGTCCGACCCAACAGAGCTGATGGAAGCGTAATCGATGCTCGACATCAAATTCATTCGCGAGAATGTCGAAGCGGTGAAAACCGCTGCGGCTGCGAAGCGCCTCTCGTGCGACGTTGACCGACTTGTGGAAGTGGATGCGCGCCGACGGGAATTGCAGCTCGAGCTCGATACGCTTCGCAGTCAAGTCAAAGAGAGCGGCCAACTCGTCGGTCTGTTGCGCAATCCCAAGTCGCCGGGGTATCAGCGGGCGATTCAAGAGGGTAAGAGCGAGGCTGAGATCAAGGCGAGGGCCGACGCCGTCCAGAACGAATTGGCTGAAATCAAGCCGAAGATCAAGTCGTTGGAAGAGACCGAAGGACCGATCCTTCAGGAGTTCGATGAGCTGATGCTCACGATCCCCCAACCGGCGGATCCGGAAGTACCCATCGGTAAAGATGAGACGCAAAACGTCGAGCTCCGTAAGGTCGGTGAGGTCCGTCGGTTCGAGTTTGAACCCAAGGACCACGTCGCGCTCGGAGCGGAACTGGACATCATCGACATCGAGCGCGGCGTCAAGCTTTCGGGCTCACGAAACTATACGCTCAAGGGCGACGGAGCACTGTTGCACCAGGCGGTGTTACGCCTCGCGCAGGACATGATGATTCAGCGCGGCTTTGTTCCGATGGTGGTGCCCGTGCTTGTCAAAGAGGAGGTCATGTACGGGACGGGCTACTTTCCAACCGGACGGGATCAGGCCTATTTGTGTGAGCGGGACGAAAAATCCCTCGTGGGTACGGCTGAGGTTCCGCTTACAGCGTTACACTGCGACGAAATCCTTAGCGAGGCCGAACTACCCATCAAGTACTGCGCCATGAGCATGTGTTTTCGGCGGGAGGCGGGGGCTGCGGGCAAGGATACGTCGGGACTCTACCGGATTCATCTGTTCGAGAAGGTCGAACAGGTCATCATCTGTCGAAACGACGTGGAGGAGAGCAAGAAGTTTCACGCGGAGATTCTCAAGAACGCCGAAGACGTGGTGCAAGCGCTGGGACTACCCTACCGCATCGTCAACGTGTGTACGGGTGACCTGGGCATGGGTCAGGTCCAAAAATATGACATCGAAACGTGGATGCCCTCGCGCAACGCTTACGGCGAGACGCACTCGGCCTCAAGATTCTATGAGTTTCAGACTCGCCGATTGCGACTTCGCTATCGCGACGGCGCCAAGACGGTCCGCTTCTGTCATACGCTCAACAACACCGTCATCGCCTCACCGCGCATCCTCATACCCATTCTCGAACTTTACCAGAACCGTGACGGAACCGTTACGATTCCCGAAGCACTTCGTCCTTATATGGGTGGACGCGAGCGTATCGAAAAGGCGTAGACCGCTGTCTTTGCGGCGACCCGATCACGGACGGCGCAGTAAGCCCCTCAAAAACCTGGAACCACAGCGCGAGTTGTGTGTCAAAGTACTCAGCACGAACGGCGCGCGACGGGTTACCTGGAGTACCGAGCGACCGAGGCGGCAGCACCATCGTGTATCCGCGCGGGCTAAAGCCCGCGGCTCAGAGGCTCGACGGATCCTAAGCGAGAGTTTAGGTCCGCGATTACAAGAAGGAGCCGTAAACAATGAAGTCAACACTCAGGCCTGTCATCGTCTTCGGTTCGGTCATCACGGTGGTCATAGTCGCTGGAGTAACCCCGGCGTTCTCGGCCGATACTCCGACTCGATCGACCGCACTTACGATCTACAGCACGGCTGCGCCGGGAGCGATCCCACCGGAGATGTACATGCCCGGACCGGGCCGCAATCAGTACGGTTCGCGCTATCGCAGCGTGATCCCCGGATATGCGATCGTGAAGGAAGAACGACCGTTTGAGCTGACCGATAGGCTTACTCGACTACGTTTTACGGAAGTCGCCTC
>JADFRO010000028.1 GCA_022561255.1 Planctomycetota bacterium
ACCGTATCGCCGATTCGAAGGTCCAATCGTTCGACCTGATCGAAGTTGTGAAGCGACGCGTGCCGCACCGTCGTTCCGGACAGTTGCACCGGGTCCATAACCGCCCGCGGCGTAATGGTTCCCAACTTACCCACCTGATAGTCAACGCTTCGCAGAACGCTGTGCGCCTGCTCGGCTGCGAACTTGTATGCAATGCACCAGCGCGGATAACGGCTCGTCGCCCCCAGCACCTCACGCTGCTTGAGCGCATCGACTTTGATCACCAAGCCATCCGTCTCATACGGCAGCCCATGCCGCCGCTCGTCCCATTCCGCAAGCCGATCGACGACTCCGTCGATCGAATCAACATTCGTGCGATACGGACTTACCGGCAGGCCCCATCCGCCGAACAGTTCAAAGAGTTCCGTGGCTGACTTCACCTTCAGCGGTTCGATTCGACCGTATCCGTGAGCGACGAACCGTAGCCCCCGGCCCGCCGCCACGCTTGGATCAAGTTGCTTGAGCGTTCCCGCGGTGGCGTTTCGTGGATTCGCAAACGTCTCCTCTCCAGCCGCTGCACGATTCGCGTTGAACCGCGTAAACGACTCCGTAGGCCAAACGACCTCTCCGCGTACCTCCAGGTACGCTGGGAAATTCTTACCCCTTAGGGTCAGCGGGACCGAGCGAATCGTTCGAACGTTGTGGGTGATGTCGTCGCCGACGCGTCCATCGCCGCGCGTCACGGCTCGACGAAGAATACCCTTCTCGTAATGCAGAGAAACGGCGACACCGTCCATCTTCGGATCGACGAGGTAGGAGTAGGCCTCACCGTCGAGCCCCCTGGCGACGCGCTGATCGAAGTCGCGCAATTGCTGTGCTTCGTAGGTGTTGTCGATCGAAAGCATCGGTACGGAGTGCGCGACATGCTCGAACCCCTCAATGGGCTTCTCGCCAACGCGTTGGGTCGGCGAGTCCGGCGTAATCAGAGCGGGATCAGCCTGCTCCACCCTCCGCAACTCATCCAGCAGCTTGTCGTACTGTCGATCGGTGATGGTAGGTTCGGCAAGAACGTAATAGGCGTGATCGTGCCGGCGAATCTCGTCGCGTAAGGCGTTGATGCGCTTGCCCATGCCGCCCATTGGAATGCTACGGTTCAGCGCACGTCGCGCCCGTCGGCATCAAAGCCCGACGATGTTGTATCCGGAGTCCACGAAGATGTTCTCGCCCGTCACACCGCTGGAAAGATCGCTCGCAAGGTAGACGGCTGTCTTGCCGACTTCGCTCGCCTCGACGTTGCGATGGAGCGGAGCCTTCTTTTGCACCCACTCGAAAATCTCATCAATACCACCGACGGCCATGGAGGAGAGCGTCCTGATCGGACCCGCGCTGATCGAGTTGACGCGAATTCCTTGCTCGCCCAGTTCGAGCGCCAAGTAACGCGTACAGGCTTCCAACGCTGCCTTGGCGACACCCATGACGTTGTAACCGGGAACGGCCTTGTCGCTTCCGTAGTAGGTCATCGCCAGAATCGAACCGCCCTTGGGCATCATCTCCTTGGCACGCCGCGCGATCGCTACAAGTGAATAGGCGGAGATGTCCAGCGCCTGGCAATAAACATCCCGAGGTGTGTCGACGAATTTTCCCGGTTTCAAGTACGCTCGATCGGCGAAGGCCAATGAATGGACGACAAAATCGATCGCGTCGAATCGCTCCCGCGCCTGCGCGAAAGTCTCGTCGATGTCCTCATCCCGCGAAACGTCGCACGGCATCAGCCAGGGGTCATCACCTCCGAAGTCCTGCAGCGCTTTTCGCACGCGCCGTTCGTTCTTTTCGCCCGGAAGATGCGGGAAACCGCACGTAGCGCCCTCAGCCACGAAACTCCTCGCGATGTGGCATGCGATGCTTCGATCGTTGGCGATCCCGAAGATCAACCCCTTGCGGCCATCCAGTAATCCCATGCCGATTGGCTCCAAAGCTACCCACACAAAACGTGCGGTGCCATTCTCCCCGTGCGCCGCTCTGTTTGCAACACTTCCATCACCCGCCCAAGGTCCGCACCCCGTTGCGACGGATAGGCTCCGCTGTGAGCACGGTGTTAACTCGTCGTCGCGGAACTGGGAACATCACCAAACCGGCGCTCGCGCGAGGCGAAGTCGCGGATCGCGACGTCCAAATGCTCGACTTCAAAGTCCGGCCAAAGTACTTCGCACACGTAGATCTCTGCGTAACTAATCTGCCACAGAAGAAAATTGCTGACGCGGCGCTCGTTGGCTGTCCGAATCAATAAATCAGGATCGGGCACGCCGGCCGTGTACAGCGACCCACTGATCAGCGCCTCGTCGATATCCTTCGACGCCAACCTTCCCGCGGCGACGTCATCGGCAATACCGCGGACCGCGTCGACGATTTCGTCCCGCGAGCCGTAGTTCAGCGCCAGACAAAGAATCAAACCCGTGTTGTCCCGGCTTACCTCGACGGTCGCATCCATCTCCGCGAGAACCGATTCCGGTAGTCCCACACGGCGCCCGATGTGCATGAACCGAATGTTGTTCTCCATAATCGTGTCCCGCTCGGCGATCAGATACCGAACGTACAAGTCCATCAGAAAGTCGACTTCGTCATTCGGCCGCTTCCAGTTCTCCGTACTAAAGCTGTAGAGCGTGAGCGCCTTAATCCCCAAGCGCGCGCAGTGTGTGATGATCCGGCGCACCGCCTTGGCACCCTGCTCGTGGCCACGAATGCGCGGCATGCGTTGTGCCTTTGCCCACCGACCATTGCCGTCCATGATGATGGCGATGTGTTGCGGAAGCTGCTCACGCTCAAGGCCGAGCACCTCACTTGGATCCGGTTGCGTCTCGTTCATTGCGTCACGTGGGTCGCCGGTCCGAGCCTTTTGAGATCGATCATGTCAGCCAGCCTGCCCCGTACGATCGTCTGCGAGCGCTCGGGGCCGACTCCAACAATCGAAACCGGCACGCCGACGAGCGTTTCAATCCGATCAATATAGTTCCGCGTATTCTGCGGCAGATCATCGAAATTGCGTATTCCCTGCAAATCTTCGCACCAACCGGGCATGAACTCGATCACCGGCTCTACGGCCTCAAGTACGCTCGCACTTGCAGGAGGCGTCGTCAACGTCTCCCCTTCGTACCGATAGGCCACACACACACCGACCTCCTCGAACCCGCTAAGCGTATCGAGATGCAGCAGCGCCAGATCGGTCACCCCGCCGAGACGGCCCGCGTAACGACATGCGATCGAATCGAACCAGCCGCACCGCCTCGGGCGACCCGTGGTTGTACCAAACTCTTTGCCGCGCTTACGAATGCGATCGCCGATGTCGTCGCAAAGTTCCGTTGCGAACGGGCCCGAACCGACACGCGTGGAATACGCCTTCGCGACCCCGATGGCACAACCCACCCACGTCGGGGGAAAGCCGGCGCCCACACCGATCCCGTGGGGTCCGGTGCTGCTCGAAGTGACGAAGGGGTACGTTCCGTGATCGATGTCCAGCAGCATACCGTTGGCCGCCTCAAACAGAATCGTGCCGCCACCGTCCGCTGACTCGTGCAACAGACGCGTCGTGTCGCAGATGTTGTCCCGCAATCGCTCGCGCGCCAGCGCGACGTCCTTCACGATCGACTCGACATCGATTACGCCGCCGTCGCCGTACGTAGCACAAAGCGCCGCCCGGCGAGATTCCGCGATCGCAGCGACGCGATCATCCAGCCCCACCTCGTGCAACAGATCGGTAAAGCGCACGGCCGTGGACCGTCTCATTTTGTCAGCGTAGCACGGCCCGATCCCGCGCGCCGTCGTGCCGATGCGCGAGTCCCTGTCGGCCGCCTGCTCTGCGAGCTGATCCTCGACTTTGTGGTATTGCAGAACCAGGTGGGCGCGGTCACTGATTCGCAAACGAGGCGCGACCTCAACGCCGCGCGCGGCAAGCGCATCCATCTCGCCGATCAGCGCGATCGGATCCACCACGACGCCCGGACCGATTACCGCGATAACGTCGTCGTGAAGAACGCCGGTGGGAAGAAGATGCAGGGCGAAGGTCTCATCGCCCACACAAACGGTGTGACCGGCGTTGGCACCCCCATTGAACCGGACAACGAGATCGAAGGCCGGGCACAGCAGGTCGACGACCTTGCCCTTTCCCTCGTCGCCCCAGCCAAGACCGAAGACGCAAGTGTGAGGCCTACGCCCTGTCGTCATCCGCCCTGCGCCTCGCAACACCGCCCACTGACCGTCGGGGCAGAAAAAAGGGGCCGCTCCAGGAGGGCCCATAAACACTACGAACACCCTTTTTCGTACGCTATCCGCCGGCCACCCAAGTGTCAACCTTCTCGATTGAGCGGTCGACAAGTTATATTCGTCAAAATAACGGATAATTATATTAATTGACGAGTATTTTAGTTGACTCAGGCAGGAAACTAATACAATCCACTAGGTGCTTATTGTTACGGTCACGTTATCGCTACCAAGCGGGGACGAATGCAACTGGTAACGCACTTAATAAAGGAGCGGTGATTATGGATACGTTTGAGCTTCGCAAATTCCTTACCATCCCCTACGACGAGCTTGAGGAGATGAACCTCGAGGCGAAGCGCCAACGGCTCGAACGGGTGGACCGCACGATGATCGAGGAAGCGCGGCGTAAGTACCTGACGGACGAAAAGCGGATCAAGGCGGTCACCGTCTGCTTCTCGGATCTGGAGGGGCGTTTCCACATGCTCGACTACGACAAGAAGTTCTTGCTCGCCTCCGCGGACAATCTCACGTTCGACGGATCGTCGATTCGCGGTTTCTCTCAGATCAGCGAGTCCGATCTCAAACTTAAGATCGATTGGCCGGCGTTCTACTGGCTTCCCGCCGATGTGTTCGGACCGGGGAAAGTCATCGTCTTCGGCGAGGTCTGCGAACAGGACGGCGCTCCGTACGTCGCCGACTTTCGCTCCAGACTTCGGCAACTCACGGAAAAGCTCTACCGCAGCGAAAGCATGGTGCTCAACGTCGCCGCCGAGATTGAGGGTTTTTTGTTCAAAGGAAGCGACGCCGAGAGACAGTATTACGAAAACGGCGTCTTCGAATTCATTTCCAGCGGCGGGTATTACCACTCGCTACCGAAGGATCCACTGCGTTTGTTCATCGACCGCGCGGCTGAAGCCCAGCGTGCGCTAGGCCTGTCGAACGAAAAGGACCATCCTGAGGTTGCGCCCTCGCAGTTCGAACTAAACTTCCAATACGCTGAGGCATTGGTCGCCGCCGATCAGATTCAGCTATACAAGTTGACCTGTCGTCAGGTTGCAGGCGCGTTCGGCCTTACGGCGTCCTTTCTTCCCAAACCCGTGGCCGGTGTCAACGGAAACGGAATGCACTGCAACATGTCGCTCAACCGAAACGGAAAGAATCTGTTCTACGAGAAGGACGGGCAGGACGGACTGTCCGAGTTCGCGTGGAGCTTTATCGATCGCATCCTCAACAACGCGACCGACATTTGCCTGGTGCTGAATTCGAGCGTCAATTCGTACCGACGTTTGGACCCCAACTTCGAGGCACCGAATCAGATCAAGGCCTCCGCCACGAACCGTGCGGCGATGATTCGCGTTCCGTTGGGCAGCGAACAAAGCGCGCGGGTCGAATTCCGCTCGGTTTCGCCGGACGCGAACCCGTACCTGTTGTTGTACACGCTTCTTCGCACCGGGTTGGAGGGCGAACTTCCACCCGCCGCTGACTCGGAAGGCAAACGCTACCGAACGCGCTTCCTCCCGGACAACATCTACGACGCGATTCGGCTGTTTAAGGCGAGCCGACTGTCCGTCGACATTCTCGGCGAAGAGGCCCACGCCAAGTACATCGAACTCAAGCAGCGGGCGGCTGACCGATGTCCACGGGAGCTGGGAACACAGGTAAAAACCAGCGAAGTCATGTTTCACCACGAGGTGACCAACCAACTACTTTGGAGCAAATTCTAGGGAAAAGATCGCTTGGAAGACGCGCCCGAACAATCACGCGCAAGCAATCGGCCAGCGCGACGGGGATCATCCCGATTTGGTTTCCGCTCGCGATAAGGATACGCGCGAGGCTGCCTCTTGCGCGTTACGAACGTTTGATCTTGGCAGTTGATTTTCCGTTTGAGGGCGGTTCCGCGGGACCGATCTTCACGAAACCGTCGTACGCCGCGCCCGGCTCGATCACGAAACTCGGCGCTTCAATGTCGCCCTGCAATGATCCGGTTTTCATCAGCTTGACGCCGACACGTGCGGACACAGTCCCCTGAACCTTTCCTTTCACGGTCAGCGTGCCGACCTTGATCGGCGCCACGACGTGTCCCTTCTTCTCGACGACGATGTCGCCGCAAGTAGAGAACTCTCGAACGGCATAGTAGCTGGTGATTTTGTAGTCTTCGAGGATCAGGCGCTTCTTGCAGTGCGGGCAGAAGATTGACATAGCCCGCCGGCCGACCTCAATCGGTCGTTCGCAGTGAGTACAAACCACCTGCTTGGCCGCGCCTCCGCGCACCTTCGAGGTCGAGGGCATGGTTTAATCCACGTCAACCGGCGCGGCAACGCATCCTGCGTCCCCGATGCCGGCTAAGCGCACGCCTTAACTGGACTACTTCTTAGCGCCGACCGTCGCTGCCTCGCCCACCTTCTGCTTGGCAACCGGTACCGACGACATGGAACGCGTTGCGGACTTGATGTCGCGACCGCCGCGTGCGTCCCCGTTTACGCCAACAACGCATCGCCCGATCAGGACAGCGCCTTCTGCCACCTCAAGCCGCGCGGTTTGCAGGTCACCTTCCAACCGCGCAGACGCGGATAGCTGAACTTTCGTCTTGGCGTTGAGGTTACCTTTGACTTTCCCCTCGATGCGAATGGACGAAGCCCTAACGTCTCCGGTCAGCGTCGCGCCGTTGCCCACCATCAGCTGGCCTTCGCTGTCGATCTCACCTTCGAACTTGCCCAGAAGGCGCAAACCCTTCTCAAAATGGAGCTCGCCCTTGAAAACGGCGTCCGCGCCGATCGTTGTGGCATAATCTTGCGTTTCGTCGGCCATGATAGCCCTCCTAGCTAAGTAGGTGCCCCCGATCCGCGAAGGAACGTCCTCGCTCCCCGGGTGGAATGGTCGACCGATTATACCGCGACCGGCGCGGCCTTCAACACAGGATGTAACTACAGTGGGCACCGAAGGTTGGGAACGGCCCCGAGATTCTCGAACAGCTTTGCCAGCGGATGACCTCGACGAAGCGGAGGGAGCGGGAGCATGCGGCGAGGTTCGGCTCAGATGAACGGGGGCGTTCACGCGAGCTGTTGCGAAACGCGGTAGCGAGTTACTCGTCGTCGTCCTGGTCCGCGCTGTTCGCCTCCTGGGCTTCATCCTCGCCGGACTCCTCACCACCACGACGTTGCGGCGCTCGCTCCTTATCTTCTCCGTCGATGGGTCTAACAGCAGACATGTCGATGTATTCGAAACCCTCCTCGTCGTAGAGTCGGCCGGTTAGTTCGACCTCGCGGTATGCCAGCGGAACGAGTTTCCGCGCCGGGTTCTTGTTGCCCATACCGATGACGACCAGCCCCTCGTCCGTCTCCAGCGCAGCCGGTACGCCGGCGCGGATCGCCGCGCGCGTACTCTTGACCGGATCATCCGACGTGAACTCTTCGGTCATGTAAGACTGCAGGTCGACGATGGTCCCGACAAGGACAACTTCCTCGGGCCTTTCGGGTTTGCCGTAACCACCCCCGGCTAAGCCGAGGCCGCCACCGAGACATGCCAGCGTGACTACGCCACCACCGATGATACGAGTCCGAATCTTCATGGCTTGGTGCTCCAGAAAGCGGCGTTTTCAACCGCGCGTGAGACCGCGAGAACGAACGATCACCTATCCCAGCATCGGCACACCCTATCCCGCCGCATGAGGCCCGGCGTGCCCCCGAGCCGTCGGGGGCCCACGACACCGCAGGACGGGTCCGGCGTCAGCCCCTATCTCAAGGCGCGCCGGTGAACGTCCGAAAACCCAGCACGGACTCGCCCGTATCAACGGATCACCCGCTGGGCGCCCGCAATACGGAGTCGTGACGCGCGGCGGATCAGGACCATGAAAGAGTCAGCGCTGAAACAACTGGTATGCCCCGGATCACCTGAAGCGCTGGAACTGCGCGTGGCCCGGCGCGATGGCGCCGAAGTTTTGGAGGGAGAGCTCCGAGCAAGCAACGGCACGTCCTTTTCGATTCGCTGTGGCATTCCCAGCTTCGTACCCGCCGAGATGAAGACCGATCAAACGGTCCGTTCCTTCGCCCAGAAATGGGCGAAACATCGCTACTACCGAGAGCACACGCACCGGTTCTACACGGATTGGTATCTGCAGCGATACGGTTTCTTCGACGCGGATGGTCTTCGCAGCTTCCTCTCCGGTAAGAGCGTGATCCTCGACGCCGGCACGGGCGCCGGTCGTGACGCCTTGAACCTGGCCGAGCACTCGACCGCTGATGTCTTCGCCGTAGACACCGCGTGGGAAGCTCTGGAGGTGGCTGCGCGGGAGTTACGCGAGCATCGAATCTCCTTCGTTCACGCCGATCTGCATCACACACCGTTCCCCGACGAGTTTTTCGACCTGATCAACTGCGATCAGGTGATCCACCACACGCCCAACCCGAAAGAGGCGTTCGACGCGTTAGCGCGAAAGCTCAAAACCGGCGGCGAAATCTGCTGCTACGTTTACAAGAAGAAGGCCGTCATTCGGGAGTTCACGGACGACTACGTGCGCGAGCGGATCAGTGATCTTTCCGTCGACGAGGCACTCAAGGTTTGCGAATCCATCACCAAGCTCGGCCGAACGCTCGCCCACCTGAACGTTACCGTCGACGTGGAGGAGGACATCCCCGTTCTCGGCATCACAAAGGGAAAGGTCGACCTGCAACGCCTGTTCCATTGGAACGTGTTCAAGTGCTTTTGGAACGACGAATTTGATTTCTTCACCAACAACATCGTGAACATGGATTGGTACCACCCGGTTCACTGCCACCGCTTTACCCCGGAGGCGTTCCGCGAATGGTTCCGTAACGGTTGGGATATCCAGGCGTGGGACGTGCAGGACGCCGGCATTAGCTGTCGGGCGAGGAAGGTGTAACGATGTGCGGAATCCTCGGCGGACTCAATACCGGATTTGATCGGTCCAGCGTTGCGAAGCTGCATCATCGCGGGCCGGATCAATCGAGCCTGGTCTTCGAGGAAGTACCGCAGCACGGAACCGTCACGCTTGGCCAAACCCGCCTCAACATCGTCGATCGCAACGACATCGACCTACCCGTACGCATCGGCGACAGCGTCATCCTCTTTAACGGCGAGATTTACAACCACGCCGAGCTTCGCGTCGAACTCGAATCGCTTGGGCAGCGTTTCCAAACGTCCACGGATACGGAAGTCGCCCTGGCAGCGTACCTCCAATGGGGACCGGCGTGCTTGTCCCGCTTCAACGGGATGTTCGCCCTTGTGATATGGCAGAGTACTGGGGGCACGGAGCGGTTTTTCTGCGCTCGCGACCGGATGGGCCAAAAGCCCTTCTACTATCGGTACCGAGAAAACAAGTTCGAGTTCGCCTCGGAGATCAAAGCGTTCGACAATCTGGAGTTCACGACGCACGACCTGTTTGACCTGTTTGAATTCTGCTTCAACGAGCACACACTCTACCGCGACGTCCTCGCACTGAAGCCCGGACACTATCTGATCTACGATCTGCCTCGCGGCACCTGCCACACGTCGAGCTATTGGGACATCGAGCACCAGATCGGCGGTCGCATCGACGACGAAGTGAAGGCTGTCGACACGTTCATCGAGCTGCTCGAAGATTCGGTGCGTTTGCGGATGCGGTCCGACGTACCAGTGAGCATGTTCCTGGCAGGCGGGATCGACTCGTCTCTGCTGGCGTGCCTAAGCGGCGTAGACGAGGCGTTCACGTGTCAGTTCGACGAGTTCAAGGACTCGATCAACGAGGAATACTACGCTCGAGACCTGGCGACGCGTTTGGGCATCGACGTGCATTTCGTCCGCCCCACGCGTGAGCAATTCCTGGGCGACCTTTCATCGCTGGGTTATCACTTGGAGATGCCCACCGGATCGTTCAGCGTATTCCCGTTGTATCGACTTGCCAAGGCATGCAGAGAACGCGGCTACAAGGTGATTCTTTCGGGTGAGGGCTCGGACGAGCTGTTCAGCGGATACGCTCGCAACGAGCTGCTCATCGACGACACCTGCGACACGTCGAGCGTCAAACGAAATCACTACGCCGCGATGTTACGCCGCTATCACGGCAGCGACCTGGATCGGTTTTGCCGCATGGCCTCGCGGTCTGGTCTGGTCGGTGCGGGCATGATGAAGATGTTCCTGATGGATCAGTGGAACGATCGGAGGTCGGCGCTCGAGAACATCTCCTACGTGGAGAGTCGAATCTTCCTTCAGCCGCTGCTGCAGATGGGCGACCGGATGTGCATGGCAAGCGGCGTCGAAAACCGCTGCCCCTTTTTGGACCATCGACTCGTCGAGTTCGCCTTCTCACTCGAAGACCACCTACGCTACCGCGACGGCACGGGTAAATGGATCGTCCACGAGGCCGCCCGAAAGCTGCTCCCCAAAGGTTCGTGGGTGCTTCAGCGACCGGTCAAGGATGGACTGCCGACGCCGGTCAACCTCTGGATGTACGGAACACACAGCTTCGACCGGAAGCACTGGAACGCGCTGATGACCGCCGAGTGCATCAAGAGTCTGCTTGGTCAACCCAACCAGGTCGAGCCAGCAGCGATCCATTCCGTGCCGGCCGGCGAAGTCACCTACGGCGGAACCGCGCGCGACCTCGCATCTCCCTACGCCGTGCGAGGTAGCGCGCCATGACGAGTGAGATCGCCGCGACGGCGGGAACGGAAAGCTGCGCGCCGGTTACGCTCTCGGTCATTGCGCCTTGCCTCAATGAAGAGGGCAACGTTGGCGCGCTGGTCGAGCGAACCCTGGCCACGTTCGACGCACTCGCCATCCGCGCGGAACTCGTCATCGTCGACGACGGTAGCACGGACGCCACGTGGGCACGGGTCACCGAAGAAATCGAACGCGATCCGCGCGTGCGAGGTGTCCGATTGACGTCCAACGGCGGTATCGAGAACGCTTGGCGCGTGGGGTTCAACCACTGCGACGGACATCTCGTTTGCCTGATCGACGCTGACCTGCAGAACAGGCCGGAGGACATCGCGAAGCTTTACAAAACCTACCTGCGCGAAGTACCCGACGTCGTACAAGCCGTTCGACACCCCACACGGGACGTTCGACGGTGTCGACTGTTCAGTCGAGGGCTCAACATCGTTCTTAACCTCACCTTTGGAACGAGGCTGCGCGACAACAAATCCGGGTTCATCCTGACGCGCCGCGACGCTCTGGCGACGATCCTTCGACATCGATTCACCTATCGCTACTTCCAGAGCTTCATCGGTGTCGCGGCGTGCGCTCGCGGCCTCAGGATTGCCGAGGTGGACACGGACTTCGACCAGAGAAACGCCGGCCGAAGCTTCCTCAGCCGGTTTCCCATTCTCGTCTCACTGAGAATCGTCTGGGAGCTTTGTAAGTTTCGCGTGGAGGTCGCCCGAGCAGCGGCGCCCGCTCCCGCCGAGTCACGCTGGTCGCACCGACCGCTCGTCGCCGATCCGACACGGGGTAAGGCGTAATGCGAACGATCGCCTCCTCTGCCCTGGACGTCGAGCGTTGGAACGATACATTCGCCCGCGAGCACGACATCGACGACTACTATGCGCGATCCAGCTTCCTGATCCGTTGGATCGAGGGACGGCGCCTCGCCTCCATTCGCAGGCTGCTCGACGTTGTGCCCGGCGATAGAATCCTCGAAGCCGGGTGCGGCGGCGGACACATCCTTCGACTTTTCCCCCAAAACGAGCTAACCGGCGTCGACCCGTCGGGAGAGATGATCCAAAAATCGAGGCGTAATCTCGCCGGCTATCAAGTTCGACTCCTCAAAGGCGAACTCCATGAGGTTGATCTACCGGACGGTGGTTTCGACCGTATCATTTGCAGCGAAGTGCTCGAGCACGTTGTCGATCCGGACGCCGTGCTGACTCAGATTCAACGCCTCCTGGCGCCCAACGGCCGCGTCGTGATTACGTTTCCCAACGACCTCCTTGTCAACCGTATCAAAGCGCTGATTCGCCGCAGTGGCATGACCATTCTTCCGCCGTTTCGCCGAATCTCCTGGGGCGGCGATCACTACCATCTGCACACCTGGCGTACGCGTGAAATGCATATCCTGCTGTCGCGATATTTCCGAGTGACCGCCGTGAAGTTCGCGCCGTCTCGACTTCTGCCCGTACGATGCTGCTTCCGATGTGTTCACGCGAGGTGAACGCCCGTCGGCGTTACCTCAACACAATCGCTTGATCTGTTTTCGCCACGACGTAGCCGACGATCGCGGCTGCACGGGTCTGTTGTTCCTTGAGCGCAGCGACCAGCCGATCGGCGCGATCTTCCGCAACCGAAAGCAATAGCCCGCCCGACGTCTGCGCATCGGCGAGAACCTTGACGAGCATTTCGTCGACATTGTGAACGGTGAATCGATCACCGAGATACTCCAGATTCGTCCCCGCAGCGCGGGTGAGCATCTTCTTTCGCGCCAAGGCCAAGGTGTTTTCCAACAAAGGCACATCGGAAGCTCTCAGTTCGATCGTCACCCCGCTGGCGTCCGCCATTTCGCTCGCGTGTCCGATCAATCCGAACCCGGTGACGTCCGTTGCACTGTGAACCCCAACCGCAAGCGCCGCCTTGCACGCCCCCTCGTTCAAATCGGTCATCACATCGATAGCCTGAGCAAGTTCCGCCTCGGTGATCTTTTCCGCCTTGGCCGCCGACGTGAGGATGCCGCTGCCGATCGGTTTGCTCAAAACGATCACGTCACCGACCTGCGCACCGCCATTTTTCAAAATGCGGTCCGGATGAACAACGCCCGTCACCGCCAGGCCGAACTTCACTTCCGAGTCGCGAACGGTGTGTCCGCCGGCGACGACCGCTCCAGCCGCCTCGACCCGCTCCGCCCCGCCACGGAGAATGTCGCTCAAAACGGAAACCGGGAGATCTTCATCGGGAAAGCCGACGATGTTGAGGACGCTGATCGGCCGACCTCCCATCGCATAGACGTCGGACAGACTGTTCGCCGCCGCGATTTGACCGAAAATATAGGGGTCATCGACCAGCGGAGGGAAGAAATCGACCGTCGTAACGATGGCCGTCGACTCGTCGAGCTTGTAAACACCGGCGTCGTCGAAGTGGTCCGTGCCGACCAACAAACTCGGACTCGTGGGTCTGGGTAAATCGCGCACGACCTGCGCAAGGGCTCCCATGGGGAGCTTACCCGCTCAACCCGCGCAGCTTGCGTAGTTGGTCAGGCGTTTCTTACGTGACGCGTTCATGTGACATCCGTTCGCCCATCGCAGCCGCCGGTTATAACGATCCGACGTGCGTACGCCGTAGCCTTCGCCATTGTACTCCAAAACGCCGGGGCTGCCCCCCTGTGAACTCCTTGAACAGGCCGTGCAACTCAGCGGGCCGAGCCAGGTACAAGAAGACGGAACGGTTGGATCGTGACTCCGCCAAGCCTGGTCTTCGCGCTGGACAGGTGGATCGATCTCTGGAGAATGTGAGGCTGTACGAACGTTCGGTCCGATGATGCCCGTGGAGGACGGTTAAGTTTGATGCGGATACCCCGAGTTAGTGTGATATTGGCCGTGCTGACGTGCCATGGAAGCGTGATGGGCCAGCCCGTCGGCCATTTGCCGGGGATCGAAGCTCGGTTGCGGCTCATCAGCAAGCAGGTTCCACTCAACCACCCGGTGCTCGTAGAGTTTTCCATCGAGAACACGTCCGACGAATCCGTAACTCTTACGGTACCCGGCACTGAGCCTGAGATTCCTTCACCTGAGATGGGCCTGCCGCTTGCTCACGTGTTTAGCGGAACGGGCCAAAGCTCCGGCGTCACGGTCACAACGGAGTCGGGCCGCCCGTGGAGTCAGCCGGTCGGATTCCGCCGCCCTTCCCGTGCACCGATTCTCCTCATTGCGCCGCACAGTACCGTGGGTACCACGATCGACCTGCGAGAGTTCTACCCGTCGCTTCGCGGAGCCGGAAACTTCCGCCTGTCGTGGTCGCCTTACGCGGGCGGAGTCATCAGCCGACCGGTCACGATCACCATCGCCCCGCGCAAGCGGGTTGAAATTACCACGGACGAGGGCAAGCTGACAATCGCTCTGTTTTACGACGAGGCGCCCAACCACGTCGCCAACTTTCTCGAACTCGCCGCAGAGGGATTCTACACCGCCAAAACATTCCACCGCCTCGAGCCGGGCTACATGATTCAGGGCGGCTGCCCGCGCGGCGATGGAACCGGTATCCGCCTGGATGGCAAACGTCTTGCGGCTGAGTTCAACGAACGACCACATCAAAAGGGAAGCGTCTCGATGGCGCTCCTGGAGGACAAGCCCGACTCCGGTAGCTGCCAGTTCTTTATCTGCAACACGCGCCAGAATGAGTGGGATGGGCGGTACACGGTGTTCGGACAGCTTACGGGCGAAGAATCGCTGGAAACACTGGACCGCCTGATGCGCGTATCCGTTGACGACCAAGGTCGCCCGAAACGCACCCTCTACATGCGGTCGGTGCGCATTCTCGACGAACCGTCCAGCTACGTTCCGTAGACTAGAGTTTTGCACATTATGCGGCTATCTCCGAGGCTTGGAATAGGATCCGCAGCCTTTTTGCGGAGGGTGGTTTTTGACCGGGGTATCGAGAAATACTTTCCCGCAGACTTGCCCTTTTCAGGTTGGCCAGCATGTCGGCGAACGAGGGCGTGCGTTTTTGGGTGTACCACGGGTGCAGCCGGCGGTAGGCCTCGGCATTGAAGCGACCATGTTTGGCAAACCAAAGAATCACCAGCGTGTGCAGGTAGAGCGCGATCGGCGCCGTTCGCTGGACGGCTTGGGGCGTTCGGTTTTGCGGCTCCTCCAGCCCCAAGAACTGCTTGGCGTTGTAAAAGGCGACCTCCAACGGCCATCGCTCGGCAAACAGT
>JADFRO010000347.1 GCA_022561255.1 Planctomycetota bacterium
TCAGCATCCCAACTCGGGCTGCTTATTAACGCGTGCGTCCACGCACGCGCGGAAGGGAAAAAGTGTCATGATGGGGAAACGATCCGGAGTTCAGAGCACGAGGAGACGAGGAGCAACGTCTGTCTTGGTGGCCATCAGTATGATTACCCTCGTGGGTATGGCCTCACTGACGATCGACGTTGCGACGATGTACCGCGCCCGAGCCGAGGCGCAAGCGGCTGCCGATTCCGCCGCTATGGCTGCGGCGTGGCGGTTGATGGATAACGATGCGTTGTCGGGCACGCCCGACATGTTCGACGAAATCAATAATGCGCGTACAACGGCGGCACAAATCGCCGCGATGAACGAAATCATCAACGAGGGACCGGTGCTGCAGCTCAACGCCGGAAACGACGTCAGCGGCGACATCGTGATCGGGTACCTGAGCAATCCGAACGACCCGAACGAGGTGCTTAACTTTGACGACCCGAATACGTTCAACACGGTCAAGGTCATGGTACATCGTGACGACACCGGAAACGGGCCGATCGAGCTGTTCTTCGCCGGAATCTTCGGAGTCGCGACGGCTAACGTCACCGCTTCGGCGTTCGCCAGCTTCCGCAACGACGTCGGTGGGTTCCAGGTCTATGAAGGTGGTCCCAACGCCGGCCTCCTGCCCTTCACGCTTCATCGTGATGCGTGGAACGGTCTTATGGACGGCACCTGGAGCACGGGTGACAACTTCTCATATGACCCAGACACAGACACGGTTAGCGCCGGGCCCGATGGCATACCCGAAATCAACGTGTTTCCCGGCTCCGGTACCATGCAATTGCCTTCGGGAAACTTCGGGACGGTCGATTTCGGAAACTCGAACAACAGCACGGCCGACCTTTCTCGACAAATTCTGGAAGGACTGAATTCGGACGATCTGTCCTACTTCGACGGTACGCTGGCCCTGGGTGAAGATGGAACGCTCGTAGTCAACGGCGACACCGGTCTCAGCGCCGGCATCAAGGACGAACTTGCCGCGATCATCGGCATGCCCCGGACCATCGCGTTGTTCGAAGACGTTACCGGAAACGGAAACAACGCCATATACACGATTACCGGTTTCGTCGGTATCCGTATCATGAGCGTACAGCTCACCGGACCGCCGGCGGACAAAGGCCTTATCATGCAACCGGCGTTCGTCATCGACGGAACAGCGATCGCCAACACGAACAGCGCGGGCACGGGCAGCTTCGTCTACCGGCCCGTCGAGCTGATACGCTAGAGAAAGCTTCGCAGTTCGCGGGCGGCGCCGACCGCCTCAACATCAACGATAACTCACCAGGAAGCCTGCGGGTTTGCATCCCGTGGGCTTCTTGTTATTCCTACCTGCCACGATGACCCGTCGAGCGCCCTTCAATCCTGACCGAGTCGCCACGCCTCCCGCGTCGCGGCATCTGCAGCCGCCCGGCCCCCTCACCGTCTCACAGGTCACCGCTATGGTGAAACACGCCATCCAGTCCGTTCTGCCCTCAACGATCCACGTCGTCGGGGAGATCAGCAACTTCAAGCGCCACTCCAGCGGCCACCTCTACCTAACGCTCAAGGACGCATCGAGTGAGCTGGGTTGTGTCATGTGGCGGAGCGCCGCCGCCCGACTCAAGTTTACGCCCACAGACGGGCTCGAGGTCGTCGCATCCGGAACCGTCGAGGTCTTCGAGCGTGCCGGTCGGTATCAGCTATACATCCGCAAGCTCGAGCCGCGCGGCGTCGGAGCGCTCGAACTCGCCTTTCGACAGTTACGCGACAAACTTCAACACGAAGGACTGTTCGACCCCACAAACAAGAAACAACTGCCCGAGTATCCGCGGCGCATCGTGATCGTCACCAGTCCCACAGGCGCGGCCGTGGTCGACATGCTACAAACACTCGAACGCCGGTATCCCTGTCTGCACATCCTCGTTTATCCCGTTCGTGTTCAAGGCGAGGGCGCAGCCGGAGAAATCGCCAAGGCCATTCGCTCCGTCGATACGCATCAAGCCGAGCTCGGCGGTGTGGACGTGATGATCGTCGGTCGAGGCGGCGGATCGCTCGAAGACCTCTGGGCCTTCAACGAAGAAGTCGTCGCCCGAGCGATTTACGCCTGCCGCATCCCGCTCATCAGCGCCGTCGGCCACGAGGTGGACGTAACCATCGCGGACCTCGTCGCCGACGTTCGAGCAGCCACGCCAACCGCCGCCGCCGAGTTGGCGGTACCCGACCTACAGGACGTTCTTGCTGGTCTCGGCGCAACGCAGAACCGCCTCACCCGAGCCACACGCGCGAAGATCGACCTTGCCGGCGCACGCATGACCGGAGCGATCCAGCGCCGATCCTTCGCCGAACCCGCGACGATGGTTCACCGTCGTGAACAGATCGTCGACGAGTTAGCCCATCGAATGCAGCGTTCGCTCGGACCGCGCCTGCACAAACTTCGGCGGTGGCTCGATGCCACCGAGTCGGTGGTCCAACGCATCGCCCCCCACGTGCATCTGCTAAGGCGGACCGTGGCCCTTCGAGAGGTCGAGCATCGGATGCGATGGGCCGTCGCCAACCGGACGTCCACGCATGCGCAGCACGTCGAGCGGCTGGCCGACCTGATCCCCACCGCCACGCAGCACAGATTGACCCTGGCACAAACTCGGCTGGAATCCGGGCGAACTCTGCTACAATCCGTCAGTCACGAGCGGGTGCTCGCTCGGGGTTTTTCGATCACGCGAACCAAGAAGGGCCGCAGAATCGTTCGGACCGTTGCGGGACTGAAAGATCACCAGCGGCTCATCACGCAGCTAGTCGACGGCGAGTTCGAATCGCAAACCGTTAACGTGGATCAACTGGAGCTGTTCGAGTAATCATGGCCAAGAAAAAAGCAACGTTCGAGGAGGCGCTCGACCAGCTCGAAACCATCGCCGAGCAGATTGAGCGGGGCAAGATCGGACTGGAAGAATCGATCGACAAGTACGAGGAGGGCATGGCCTTGGTCAAACACTGCCGCCAGATCCTCTCAAAAGCCGAGAACAAAATCCAGCAGCTTCAACAACGCGCCGACGGAACGCTCGAACCCGCAAGCTTCAAACGACCGAAGGGGGCGTAGTGATAGCGCGAAGTTTACCATCGATGCTCATTCGCGTACACACGCGAGTGTATGAGCGGACTCGAGTGGAATAATGACACTTAGCCCTGAACGGCTTGAGCTGGTGCGCACTGTGTACGCCCACCTGCGCAGCGTACGAGACGACGAT